>JACQED010000461.1 GCA_016200785.1 Chloroflexota bacterium | reverse complement strand
CAAGATGTCGCCCCAGATGATCTGGCCGCGATCGTCGACGACCCCCAGCCGGTCGCCGTCGCCGTCGAACCCCACCCCCACATCGGCACCCTCCCGCCGGACGGTGGCGATCAGGACACGGAGGTTCTCCGGCTGCACCCTGGGAATCAGGAAGCCACGCAGCGGCTGGCCCAGGTCGAAGACAATATCCGGCGCGGCATCGTCCCCGACAGTCGGGTGCCCCACGAGGCGCGAGTGGCGTTCGGACGCGCGCAGTCGCTGGAACGCGCCGCCCGTTTCGACGAGGCCCGCGAAGCCTATCGGCGGTCTCTGGAGGAGGCGCGCAAGGGCGGGCCGCTTCTGGCGTCCTGGCAGCCGGCCATCGAGGCCCTGCTCCGCATTGATAACTCGCTGATCGCCCGCGAAACGCGTGACGAGGCGGATGCGCTCTTGCGGGCCGATCGCTGGCGTGAAGCCGCCGAAAAGTACGAAATTGTCCTGCGACTTCTCCCCGACGACACGCATGCCCGAGAGCGCCTCGACATGTTGCGGACGCTGCTGGATCGAACCGAACCGATCATCACACAGTTGAACTCGCCGACGGGCAATCTGGAGGAGACAGGTGAGGCCGCCGTGATTCTGGTGCGCATTCTCAAGCGCCTGCGCCCCGAGTTGGACGGCAGCCGGCGGCTCGGCGAACTCGAGCAGGAGATCGCGGTCGGCGCGCAAAGCCTCGCCGAGCGACTCGTCGAGCGCAGCCAACAGTTGATTTCCCAGGCCCGCATCGTGGTCAGCATTTCAGGGAGCAGGAGCATGTTGGGCGAGGCGGTTCGGTTGCTTGGCCAGGCGCGGGAGTTGACGCCCGAGGACGCCAAGGTTTTTGAACTCGCGCGGTACGCTGATTCCGAGCGCCGCCGGCTGGATCAGGTCTACGCAGACCTGGCGGAGGCCGGTCGCCTGCTCAACCTCAATACCGCCGCGGCCTGTCGGCAGGCCAGGGATCTGCTGGCCCGCACACAGGAATATGAGCAAGATCCCGTCTATCTCCAGTTGGCGGCCAGTCTGCGAAGTCAATACCTCGGCCAGGCAGAGGCAGCGCTGCATGCTAACGAGTTTCGCATCGTTGACTACTGGCTGCAGTCTGCCCGCGGAGTGCCTTTTGACGTTTTAGGCGATTCAGAAGAGGCTTTGCGGCTGGAACGCGATCTGGCGGCCGCGCGCCGCTCCTCTGGTCGCAGGCCGTCGTCGCCGAAGTCTATACCTTGCACGCGCTGTTTGTTGCGGTCCTGCTCTTGGCTTTGCCCGTGCACGGACGGACACACCCGTCTGGTTGGCGCGCCCGGATCGGCGATCTGGCCTTCGGGCTGGCGTTGGGGAATCATGTCACGGTTGCCTTTCTGCTGCCCCCATGGCTTGCGCTCAGGGCCTGGGATGTGGCGAGGGGTTCCGTTTCCAAACCCGGCGGCCGGCGGGCACGGGTTGTATTGGAATGCCTGACCGGTATCCTGGCGGGCGCGTTGATCTACCTGTACCTCCCACTGCGCGCAGTTGCCAGTTTCCTCGCCCACAGAATGAAAACGTTGGTGGGGCAGTTCGCGGCGCAGTTTGGCTGGCCTGGTCTGGTTCTTGCGCTCTCTGGCTTGCTTGCGCCTCTGCGCGAAGGCCGCGCCGATATGGTGCTGGGGTCGCGATTGCTGGGAGGCACGCGCGTCGCCATGCTGCCGCACCAGCACTTCGGCAACTGGCTCGCGGCGCAGATCGTGCGGTGGCTCTACGGACTTCGCCTCACCGATCTTGGGCCGTATCGCGCCATCCGCGCCGATTTGCTGGCATCCTTGGACATGCGCGAGATGACCTTCGGCTGGCCGACGGAGATGATCGTCAAGGCCGCCCGCCGCCGCGCCCGGATCGTGGAAACGCCGGTCAGCCACCACCCTCGCCTTGCCGGCAAGTCTAAAATCAGCGGCACCGTGCGCGGCTCGCTGCTGGCCGGCTATTTCATTCTGCTGACCACGTTCCGCTATGCTTTGGGAAGCGACCTGAGACCCCTTCGGGCAAACGACGCACGGTGACTAGCGGGCCGCCCGGCCCGATTTATCGCACGAGACTGCATGCCCACCGCCACCCACCCTTACCTTCCCCGTCCACCCGGCTTCACTTCACGAAAAGCCCTCGCCATCCCGCACACCGCGGCGGTCTTGCCCCATTTTTCTTTTTCCAGTATAATGTAACCATCGTTACATTACAAGGTAAGGAGAAGTCTTGGCCTACGCTTGGCTACTCTTGCTCTACAAGCTTCCCTCTGAGCCAACATCGCGCCGGGTATACATCTGGCGAAAACTGAAGCGCTTGGGCGCAATCTTGTTGGACAATACGGTATGGGTGTTGCCGGAGACCGCTTTCACCCGTGAGCAATTCCAATGGTTGGCCGCGGAAATCAGCGAGATAGGAGGGGAGGCTTGGCTCTGGGAGTCGCGCCTGACGTTGGCCGGACAGGAGGAGGCGCTCGTTCAACAGTTCGTCGAGCAGGCGGACGCTGCCTACCTGGCCATCCTGGGCGAATTGAAGAAGGAGGATTGCGATCCAGCGGCGCTTTCCCGGCAGTATCAACAAATCAAGATGGAAGACTACTTTCATTCGGAACTGGGCCAGCAGGTGCGTGAAGCACTGATTTCGGCCAGGGGAGGCAAGGTGACATGAAATGGGTGACGTGGGAGAACGTGGGCGTGGACCGGATGGCGTGCGCGTGGCTCATCCGGCGGTTCATTGACCCCAAGGCCGAGTTTCTGTTTGTGCCCGTCGGCGAAAAATCGTTGCCGAAAGGCGCGGAGCCTTTCGACATCCCCGGCGTGCGGCTCACGCATCGGCGCGGGCATTGCTCGTTTTACACCTTCCTGCGCGAATACAAACTCAAAGACCCCATCCTGCAACGTATCGCCCGCATCGTGGATGAGGCCGACGTGGTTCAGGAAGTGACGGTGGAGCCGGTCGCGCCCGGATTGGACTTTATGTGCCGGGGCCTTCGCCTCACCAGCCCCGACGACCACACCGCGCTTGAACACGGCGCGCTGATATACGAAGCGCTGTATGTGCAGTTGACCGCCGAAAGCGCCTCGTCGGCCAAACGCTGAGACGGTTGAAACCTGCCCATCAGCAGAAAACGCTCTATCAGCTATTTCAAGAAAGCAGGCGGCATTGACAACGTTGACCGCGCTCGACGCACACGGAGGTTCACATGAGTCTTCGGCTCCGGGGTTACATCGAATTGCCCGACAATGTGAAACCAGGCGGCTTCGATCACGCGGCTGTACGCCGTAGTATGGCACGCCTGTACGTCGCGCACACGGCGAATGATGCGCTCGACGTGGTGGACTGTATCCAGGATCGGCATTTGCATTCCATCCAGAACCTGACCGGCGTGGCGGGCGCGCTCGTGTCCGACGAGCACGACCGCATCTTCACCTCGAATCGCGGCGAGAACACGGTGGGCATTTTCTCGCCGGACGATGGCGCACACATTGTCAAAGTGGCGGTCGGCGTACGTCCGAACGGCCTGGCCTATGCCCCTGCGCACCATCTCCTGCTTGCGGCGAACGTCGGCGACCCGGCCATCCCCAACTCGTTTACGGTTTCAATCGTGGATGTGGAGAAGCGAGCGATGATCGCCAACATCGCCGTGCCGGGGCGAACGCGCTGGACGGTCTTCGCCGCGCAAGCGGATGTTTTCTACGTGAACATCGCTGATCCGGCGCAGATCGTCGTCGTTGAGGCGAGGCGTCCCACGCGGGTCGCGCGCGTGTTGGAGATTCCCGTCCCCGGTCCGCACGGCCTCGACCTCGACCCCGAGCGCCGCCGATTGTTCTGTGCCTGCGATGGTAGGAAGCTGGTTGAAGTGGAGTTGCCCTCCGGTCGGGTGCTGAGCCAGTCCGACCTGAGCGGTGTGCCGGACGTGATCTTCTCCAATTCGGCGCTCAAGCATTTGTACGTGGCCGTCGGTGACCCCGGCGTGATTGACGTGTTTGACACCGAGACAATGCAGCGCCTCGAAACTGTGCCGACCGAGAAGGGGGCGCACACGCTGGCGTTGGACGCGGATCGAAACAAGGTCTACGCTTTTCTGCCGCAGACGCATCGCGCGGCGGTGTACCTGGACAAAGGCTGAGAGGAGCGGAGGAATGAATCAGCGTGAGGTATTCATGGATGCCCTGCGCCACGTCGCCAAGCTGTGCGCGGTCGCGGCGATGACGGCACCCAAGAGCGGTGGCCAGCTTTTTCTGAAAGGCTCCAAGCCGTTCATCGAAACGGTGATCGTCGAAGATCGCGAGACCCTCAAGCGCCTGGCGGACTGGCTGCGCGCTCGCGGCAACAAGCTGAAAGCCCCGATCTGGTTCCGCGACGCCGATACGACCGGGAAGCTCGACCTGGTTTTGTTTATCGGTCTGGCCAAATGGTATCCGCCCCTCTATGACTGCGGCGCGTGCGGTTACGCGACCTGCTCCGAGTTCCTCCGGGCTGCCCCGACGTATCATGCTGAAGGTTCGGACGAGTGGGAGTTTCCCGGCCCCATCTGCCAGTTGCGTTGCATTGACCTCGGCATTGCTGTGGGGTCCGCCGCCAAAATCGCCAGCCTCAATAATGTGGACGCCCGTTGCCAGACGCGGATCGCTGCGGCGGCGCGGCATTGCGGCGTCATCGAAGCCGATCTGGCCGTGGCGCTTTCGATGAGCGTGAGCCACAAGAATATTTTCTTCGACAAGAAAATGCCGGAGATCATCTTCGACGAGCCGCCCGCCTCTGACCCCGCGGAGCCATCCCTCACGCGCTGAACAATGCCTGCCCCATCTGTAAATTCACGCCACGCCCGCGTCTGGCGCGAACTGACGCCCGACGGCCGCTTGCTCTTCACTACGCGCACCGTCCGCCTGTTTGCCTACGGCTTCCTGTCCGTCATTCTGGTGCTCTACCTGCTACAAGTCGGCCTGAGCGAAACGCAAGTCGGCCTGCTGCTCAGCCTGACGCTCGTCGGCGACACGGCCATTTCGTTTTGGATCACGACCAACGCCGACCGCATCGGCCGGCGGCGGATGCTCGTCGCCGGGGCGGGGCTGATGTTGTTCGCGGGCATTCTGTTCGCGTTGACGCGCAACGTTGCGCTGTTGATCGTCGCGGCGACCATCGGCGTGATCAGCCCCAGCGGCAACGAAGTCGGCCCGTTTCTGTCCATCGAGCAGGCCGCGCTGTCGCAAACCATCCCCGACAAAAGACGCACTCAGGTTTTCGCGTGGTACAACCTCGTCGGATCGTTTGCCACGGCGCTGGGCGCCTTGTGCGGCGGCGGGCTGGCGCAAGCCTTGCAGAATGCGAGCGCCTCGCCGCTTGCCAGTTATCGCGCCGTCGTCATCGGCTATGCCGCGATAGGGCTTCTGCTCGGCGTGTTGTTCACCCGCCTCTCGCCTGCGGCAGAAGTCCGCCTCACCCCGACGCCCGTCACCCGCCGCTCTTCGATCGGCCTGCACCGTTCGCGCGGCGTCGTTTTCAGGCTGGCCGCTTTATTTTCGTTGGACGCCTTCGCCGGCGGCTTCATCGTCCAGAGCATCGTGGCCTATTGGTTTCACGTCCGCTTTGGGGTGCAACCCGCCGCGCTGGGCGGCATCTTCTTCGGCGCGAACGTCCTCGCCGGCCTCTCGGCGCTGACCGCCGCCCGCGTCGCCGAGTGTTTCGGGCTGATCAACACGATGGACTTCACGCACATCCCGTCGAACATTCTGCTGATGCTCGTTCCCCTCATGCCGAACCTGCCGCTGGCGATTGCCGTCCTGCTGGTGCGCTTCAGCATCTCGCAGATGGACGT
>JACQED010000012.1 GCA_016200785.1 Chloroflexota bacterium | reverse complement strand
GAGGGGCAGTTGATTGAGTGGATCAACGGGAGGTTATTTATCACATGCCGCCGAATTCTCTGCATCAGGAACTCGTAATGTTTCTGGCAAAACTGCTGGGCAACTTCGCGGATCTCTTCGGCCTCGGGAAAGTGTACTCCTCACCATACGAGATGAAGTGCCGCCCCGACGGCCCGTCGCGCGAGCCGGATGTGTTATTCATTGCCAAAACCAACCAGAGCCGAATCGGCGCAGCGCGCCTCGAAGGCCCGGCAGATCTGGTCATCGAAATCGTCTCCGATGACAGCGTGTCGCGCGACTTCGACGATAAGTTCATCGAGTATCAGGAGTGTGGTGTATCGGAATACTGGATCGTTGACCCGCGCGAGCGTCGCAAACGGGCGCTGTTTTATCACGGGGGCGAAGGCGGCTTGTTCGAAAGTGCGAAATTGGAAACCGGCGGCATTTATCGCTCGAAAGCCGTCCCTGGCTTTTGGCTGAAAACTGAGTGGCTGTGGGAAATGCCCGACCCGTTGTTGACCTTCGCCGAGATCGCCGGATTCTCGGAGCAGATGCGAGAGGAATTGAGGGCGAGGAAACAGTGATTACTTCCCATACAACCTCTCGTAAATCGCGTATATCTCGTAAATAAACCTCAAGTACGTCTCCGTCTCCTCGATCCGTATCACTTCGAGAAACAAGTCCGGATCATCCGGCGCGATCTGCTTCCACGCGCCCGCATTCCCCGAACCTGAGTTGTACGCCGCCAGCGCGGCGAACTTGTCGCCGTCGAAGTCCGAGAGTTTCTGAGAAAGATAGTACGTCCCGAAGTTGAGGCTGACGATCGGACGATTCAGATCGTCGCTCTGATAATTCGGCCAGCCGAGGCGCGCGGCGATGTCGGCCCCGGTGCCGGGGATGATCTGCATCAGGCCCTGCGCGCCCGCCGACGATCCGGCGAACGGCTCGAAGGCGCTTTCCTGTCGGATGATTGAGAGGAGAAAGATCGGGTCGAGGCCGTAGTGCCTGGCGACGGGAACGATCAGGTCGGTGAAGTACGCGCCGAACCGGAGCCGGGTGAAGTATTTCGGCGCCGCGAGGCGGTCGGGCACGACGAGGTCGAGACAGCGGCGGATGGCCGAGGCCGACGAGCGATACAGCCTCATCTGTCGAAAGGCAAGGCCCAACTGATACGAGGCCAGCGCGTCGTTCTCGTAGTCCTGCCGCAGACTCTCGAACTCGACGCGGGCCTCTGAGTACAGGCCGAGTCTCCATAGTTCGAGTCCGCGCGCCCAGCGGCCATCGGACAGGATTGAAGGTGATAGATCGCCGAGGTGGCCGTTATTGGTAATGTGTAACTTGCCCGCCAGCCACGCTTCAGCCTCGGCTCGTTCGCCAGGTTCGTTGAACGTGAAATCGTCGCCGGGCGGCGGCGCGAACAGCGCCATGTTCCCCGCCGCTAATTCCGCCGCGCGGATCGAGTAGTAGCCGTTGGGGTCGGTCTGAGATGCCTCCGCCCACGCCGCGTCGCGCCCGGCGTTGTCGCCGAGGCGGGCGCGAGTCTTTCCAAGCCACAACAGCGCGGCGGCGCGCCGTTCGGCGGTCGCCTTCGGCATCGCCGGGATCGCCGCGAACGTCTGCGCGGCAATGGCGAAATTGCCCGCGCGATAGAGAACAATCCCGGCCTGAAATGCCGCGTCGGGCGCATTGTCCGCGTCCGGGTACTTCGCCGGGATCGAACCCCAGAGTTGCGCGGCCAGGGCGAGATCGTTCAATCGCTCTGCCAACCGCGCGGCGAGGAACAGCGCCTCAGGCGCGCGCTTGGGCGTCGGCGCGGTTTCTGCGAATTTCCGATACGTCGCGATCGCGTCTTCAAAACTGTTGCGATACTCCCGATGAGTCCACGCCAAATCGAACCACGCATCGGCCCACTTCTCGTCGTCGGGATAACGTGCTATGAAATCTTCGAACGTCGTGACGGCCGCCGGAGCGTCGCCGCTCGCGCGCTGAGTGAGAGCCGTAAAGTACAGCGCCGAGGCGTGCGAAGGATTCGCTTTGAGATCGGCGGCGAACGCTTTGAGCGCCTCGGGATATTTCCCCGCGTAGAAATAGACTAAGCCGCGCTGATAATCGGCGATGACGATCTTCGCCTCGCTCAGCCGATCCAGCGCCGCCGACGCGTCGTTCGCGTCGGGATACAG
>JACQED010000460.1 GCA_016200785.1 Chloroflexota bacterium | reverse complement strand
CTCTCGAATCTCGACAAGCTTGTGGAGCAAGGAGAGCAGCAGCGGCTCACAGAGCAGTGACAGCAGCAGCAGCTGCTCAACGTACAGCAGCAGGAACACGGGCAGCCGTAAACCATCAGGAGTGCCTCACCCCCTGCCCGCTTCGCGTCTCCTGACGCAATACCAAGTAAGTCCGCCCGCTTCGGCGCATCGCACTCCTCCAGGCCTGACAGGTCTTCGAGACCTGGCAGGCCTGGCGCCATAGTGCTACCTGGCATACACCGCGATCACGGCCGGTAGAGCCACGTGCGAGTCCATGAAATCGTCATCCCCCGCCCAGTAACCGGCCGAGCGCCCGCCGTCGAGATTGAGCGCGTTATACACGTCGAGGTCGGAGTCGATCAGCCAGCGGGCCAGATCGACCGTGCGAAACAGATCGGTCGGCGAGATCAACCAGAAGAAATCGCCGGAGCGAGTCTCGACGATGACCGTGCGCGCCGCGCGAGACTCGTGCTCGTTGAGCGGCGTGATCGCGCCGCGACTCACGTAGGCCGGCCAGGCCTCCACCGCCTGATCGAAGCGCTCGGCGGGCGCGACCGGCTGCGGATCGAGCCAGCGGATCTCCGGCTGGCCGTCTTGCACCGCGAACACGCCGCCGACGCCAATCGAGTCGCCGTAGCGGTCGCCATCGGCGACGAGCAGGCCCAGCGCGAAATTATCGGACGTGAAGAAGCCGGCGGGAAAAACGAGCAATGGCCTTTCGCCTCGCCGGATCAGATCGCCGGCCCATTCCGAAATGAACTTCGCCTCACCGGGCGTGTAGCGGACGCGAAACGTGACGCGCCTCGGATCGAGATGAAAGCCGATCACCGTCCCGGCCTGTTCGGTTTCCGGGATTTCGACCTTCGTCTGAAAACGATCCATCATTCGCGGCCAGACGGTGCGGTCGGGGTCGGGGAAAGAGGCGGTGGGCGCGATTCGAGGCTGGGGAGTCGCCGAGGGCCGGGGTGCAGGCAGCGGCCCCGCGAGCGGGGGGCGCCGCACGGGAGCGGGGGAGAGAGTTGACGAAGGATCGGGAGCGCCGTAGGAGCGCCTTTCAGGCGCGGCGGAGGGCGCAATGGATGGCGCGCAGGCGACGGGCAAGAGCAGAAGAGCCGCGATCCAACTTGCTTTCAAGAGCCGCATCGCATAGAATTTGAGACAGCACGAGGTCTCAGCATGAAACCGCTCGACTGGAAACCCGACCCGCGCGTAGGTTACACCGTCGTCCGCCGGCCGGACGGCGGCATGCACTTCACCTTTACCGACGTCTCGCACGAGACGCTGATGCACTGGCGCGAGTTTGCGTTGAGTCATCTCGCCGGCGCAGAGGGGATGAATCGGAACTTGTACGACCTGCGGCAGGTCAAAGCCTTGCCTGAGGAAGCTGTCCGGCTGGCGATTGAGGTGAACAACGATCCCGCGGCGCGCTCCGTTCGCCTTGCGATTCTGGTCGCCGGCGAATCGGTCGCCGCCCGCCTTCAAGAGATTGCCGCGCTCTCTCTCGGCGCAGAGATTTCCCTATTCACAGACTCCGGCGAAGCCGAAGCCTGGCTCAACCGCCCCTTCAGCCCCGTCCTGCGGCGTGCGCTCGCGAAATGACGTGAATTGAAAACCTCCCGAAGGTCGGACACTTCGGGAGGTTTCATCGGCGCTAGTCTGCCATGGCGGGCGCGGCCACCGCCGCAAGGTCCGTGCCGCTCTCCGTCGTCGCGGCTGGCACCGCGTTCAACGGCACAGACACCCCGAACCCGGTGCCGGCCGGAATCAGTTTGCCGATAATCACGGTCTCCTTCAGCCCGATCAAGTGATCCTCTTTGCCCTCGATGGCCGCCCCGGCCAGGACTTTGATCGTGTGCTGGAACGACGAGGCCGAGAGGAACGAGTCCGTCAAGAGCGACGCCTTGGTGACGCCGAGCAGAACCGGCACGGCAGTCGCGGGCGACCTGCCGCCGGCGATGAGTTTTTCGTTCTGCTCCTGGAGTGCCGCGCGGTCGAACAGTTCGCCCGGCAGGAGGTCGGTGTCGCCGGGCCGCACGATCTGAACCTTCGACAGCATCTTCTTGACGATCACCTCGAAGTGCTTGTCGTTGATGTTCTGCCCCTGCGAGCGGTACACCTTCTGCACTTCCGTCATCAGGTACAACTGGCAGGCTTCGCGGCCCAGGATGCGCAGGATGCGGTGCGGGTTCAGCGAGCCTTCGGTCAGCGCATCACCCGCCTGCACGCGCTGGCCGTCCACCACCAGCAAACGCGCGGACGAGGGGATTTCGTACTCTTCTTCCTGCCGGCGCTCCCACGACACGACGACCTGCGAGTCTTTGCGCTTGACCTTGCCGCCGTGCGTCGCGACGATCTGACTCTCGCCGCGCGTCGCCAACTCTTCGCCGTCGGCGATCATCTGGCCGTCTTCGACCTTGACTGCCCAGTTGCCGGGGATCTCGTATGAGTCGCGCATCAATTCGCTGTCCACCACCTTCACGAAGCGCGGGCCACCGGGCTTGTCGGCGCGATGGATCTCGACCACGCCGGCGATCTCGGTGACGACGGCTTCGCCCTTCGGCTTCTTGCGCGCCTCAAAGAGCTCTTCGACGCGCGGCAGGCCCACGGTGATGTCGCCCCCGGCGGCGACGCCGCCCGTGTGGAACGTCCGCAGGGTCAACTGCGTGCCCGGCTCGCCGATGGACTGCGCCGCGACGATGCCGACGGCCGCGCCGACCTCGACCAGCGCGCCTCGTCCGAGGTCGCGTCCGTAGCACAGCGCACACACGCCGAACTGGTAGGCGCAGGTGAGCGTCGAGCGCACGAACACCTCGCCGATCTCATCCT
>JACQED010000475.1 GCA_016200785.1 Chloroflexota bacterium | reverse complement strand
TGCCGACGCGATGTACGAAGAATTCAGAGACGTTCGCTACGCCGCGCCGCCGCTCCTGCGCCGGATGGTGGTGGCGGGATTGTTGGGGAGGAAGAGCGGGAGAGGGTTCTACGAGTACGGGTAGACTCGAGACTATTCTGATAACGCCGAAACATCTAATCTGCTCACGACGATCCGCCTGTAACAATACTGGCCGGCTTTGGGAAAGTCCCGCTGTTTCCATTGGGCCGGATTTTCCCCGGAAGAGAATCGTTCCAGCGGGATTAGAACGAACGTCTTTCTCTTCCTCACAAACGGGTTGTTGCGCTTAAGCTCGCGCTTCCTCTTTCTTCGCAACTACAGTAAAACAGCGCGACTTTGCCCAACGAGAGAGATAACGCATTTGCGTTGATGTGACGCATTTGTAGCTGTACGGCCTAACGGCCAAGAGGCCGACTGCCCTGCCGGCAACCGGCGCGTCAATTGAGTTGTGGGTCGTGTTGCTGTCGCTGGTTGTGATGAGCGGCGCGTTGATGGGCTGGCTGGCGCTGAGACGACGAATTACGAATTGAGTGAAAGACGATCGACGACAAAGCCCTCGCGGGTTGCTTAGCCCGGAGGGCTTTTCGTTTCTCAACAGGGCGAATCACCTCCGGCGGGTGCGGGCCGTGGTCGAAGCGACCCTGTTCATCTGAACGTCTTCAAATATCGGCTGCAGCACCGCCATAGCCCCGGCTAACTGCCGTGCCACCCGTTCGAGATAATCCTCGGTGAACGCCTCGCGCTCGATCGTCGCGTAGACTTTCGTCCAACCCTTCTCCCACGGTTCGGCCTCCCAGTCTTCACCTAACTTCGCTTTGACCTCGATCATGTGCCGCTGAAAGCCGGCGAGATAACGGTCGTTCGTCGTCCGGTCGCGGCTCTCGAAGTGCAAGCCGATCTCCATCTTGCCGCGATGCTCCCCGAGGTTCCAGACTTCATAGTGCAGGCGGGCATCGGTGTAGTACAACTGCGCCAGCCACGAGCGCGTCTCGGAGCGAAACTTCCGCAGCTCGGTGGAGAGGTGAGGGCGGGTTGCAGCGGGAAGTTCCCGAAAAAAACTCGTGGAGTTCACGATTGGAAAATGGGGCGCAGACACCTGCACTTGCAGCGCAGGTGCAAGTGTAAACGCCGATGAACGCCGATTCTGGTTTTGATCAGCGTTGGTCAGCGTCAATCAGCGTCCCAATCTCATTTCCGCAGAGTCGCCGCCAGCCGCGTGGGGAATTCGAGCAGGTTCAACGCCTCATGGATGCTGTGCATCACCACGTTGGCGGCCAGCAAAGCCTCGACGGCCAGGCCCTCGTCGCCGACGACGGCGATGCCGATGGCGGCGGCCTTGAGCATCTCGGCGTCGTTCGCGCCGTTGCCGATGGCCACGACTTTCTCCGCGCCGAGGCCGCGCACGTACTCGCCCTTTTGCTCGGCCTCGTTCCCCGCCTTCAGCCGTAACGACTTCGCGCCCAGCATCAAATCAATATTGTCCTGCTTGCCGTAAGTGTCGGCGGTGATCATGTGAACCTGCAGGCGGTCGCGGAGCAACGCGATTTGCTTGGCGACCTTGTCCAACAGCCGGCCGTCTTTGGCAATGGTGCCGTTCACGTCAAGGACGAGATATTCTAGTTGATAGTGTCCCCGCCCCGGAATAGAGAGCTCGATCATTTGGGTATGACTCCTGCGGGTATTATACGAGGCAGGGACGAGCGGCACAACTTGCTCTACGTCTCAGCGGCTGTCAGGTCGGCATAGGTTTCGTGGCGGCGAATGATTTGGAATGAATCGCCCTCCACCAGCACTTCCGCTGGGCGCGGGTGCGAGTTGTAGTTCGAAGCCATCGTGAAGCCATAGGCCCCGGCGTCGAGGAGCGCGAGGCTGTCGCCCGGCGCGAGAGGCGGCAGAGAACGCCCGCGGGCCAGCACGTCGGCGGATTCACAGATAGGGCCGACGACAGAGGTCAGAGGCGAGATGTCGGAGGTCGGAGCCGCGGCCAGAGGCACGACGCGGTGGTAGGCGTCGTAAAGCGCCGGGCGGAGGAGGGCGTTCATTCCGCCGTTCATCACCACGACGCGCTCGCCGTCTACCTCTTTCACGTGCTCGACTTTGAGCACCAGCGCGCCAGCGTCGGCGACGAGATAGCGGCCTGGCTCGATGATAAACTGGAGGTGGGAGGCTGTAGATTGGAGACGCGAGATGATCGGCGCGGCGAAATTTTCGATGGACGGGATGGCCTGATCTTCGCGGTACGGGATCGGAAAGCCGCCGCCCAGGTTCAACGTAGAGACGTTCTGCCGAAACGTCTCTACGGCTGAAATGAAATCCAGCACTGTGTCGAGAGCGGCGAGTGTGGCGGAGGCGTCGGCCAGTTGCGAGCCGATGTGAATGTGAACGGCGCGCAGTCGAAGATGAGGAAAGTCGGAAGCACGGCGGATCAGTTCAAGCCCCTCGGCGGGGCGCATCCCGAACTTCGACGACGCGCCGCCGGTAGCGATGTGGCGGTGCGTGTCGGCCTCTACGCCGGGCCTGAGCCGCAGGGCGACGTTTGCCGTCCGGCCCTGAGCGCCGGCTACCTCGTTCAGCCGCTCGACCTCACCGGCTGATTCGACGTTGAACCAGGCAACACCGGCCTCGACGCCGAACTCTAATTCCGCCCGCGTCTTCCCCACGCCGGCGAAGACGATCTGCGCCGGATCGACGCCGGCTGTCAAAGCGCGGTACAGTTCGCCGCCCGACACGATGTCGAAGCCCGCGCCCTCCTCGTTCAACAAGCGCAGGATGGCGAGGTTGCTGTTGGCTTTGATCGAGTAACAGATGCGCGGCCGCAGGGGCGCGAAGGCAGAAGTGAGGCGGCGGAGGTTGTTGCGCACGCGCGCCGCAGAATAGACGTAGAATGGCGTGCCCACTTCGCCCACCATGCGCGAGATCGGCACGCCGTCACAGTGGAGTTGGCCCGATTGATAGTGAAATGCCGTCAATGCACCGTCAGCTCCCCTGACCCGTGACAGTACTTGTACTTCTTGCCCGAGCCGCAGGGGCAAGGGGCGTTGCGAGGCGTTTTGCTCCATTCGGTTGCCGCAACGGGCCGACGCATCACCAACCCGACTCGCCGGCGCGCGGCCTGCACGGCGGGATCGGTGTTCACCGGGACGCCGAGTTTCTCCAGCGCCTCGATCATCGCCTCCACGTCGTCGAGGCGCGCGCGCCGATCATCCAGGGCGGCGCGGAGAGGCGGCGCGGCGCTCCGGTCTTCCAGCAGGCCGAGAGACGACGCCACGTGACTCCGGCCCTCGCGCCAGCCGACGCGATTGAATAGATCGAGCAGAAGCGGGGCCGTTCGCGAGTCGCCGCGCCCGGCCACGGCCAACGCGGGCGCCAGCGCCACTTGCGCCTCGGTGTCCGACCCAAAGCGCATTTCGAGCCAAAGCATCTCGGCGGCCGGCGCGCCGATCTGCCCGAGGGCTTCGATCGCCCGATAGCGGGCTTCGGCGTTTTCGTCGAACTCGATGGCTAGATCGATCAACAGCGGCACGGCCTGCGGCGGGCGCAAATGGCCCAATAGCGTGATGGCGTGAATGGGCGGCCAGCCGCGCCCCGGCCTGGCTGCCGGGTTCCACAGATCGTCGTCGTTGATGATGCGGAACAGCGCCGGCACGATCCCGGGGCCGAGACTCTGCGCGCGGCGGATCATCTCTGGCGGCAGATCGGGCGAAGCGATTTTGCGCAGGTCGGCGATGAAGGCCTCGTCCTCAGGTGTCAGCCTGACTCGCGCGGCCAGCGCCTCGTCGATCGGCATCACCGTTCTCTCTTCTTCCGGCGAGCCGACGAACTCCCCCATCTTCAACGGCCATTGCCCGATGTCTTGCAGGAACGCCACGAGATCGACGAGCGCGGCGATCCAGTGACTCAACGGCGGCTCGGCCTCACTCGGCCAGCGATGCCACACGAGGCCGCCGCCAATTGCCAGCGCGCCGGCCTGGCCGACCAGGCTGAGCGTCTGGCCTGCGTCGTCGCCAACGATATCTTTTGCCTGTTGGATGAGATCGTTGGGATCGGCGTCGGCGTCGAAATCGGCCAGCGCCAATTCGGAGAAGAAGGCGTACAGGCCCGTCACGCGCTCGTGGAGTTCAGGCCAGGCGCACGTCTGCAAATGCTCGTAAGCCGCGCGCTCCCACTCCGGCCAGCCGCCGGTGTCGGCGTCAAGGCTCGCGTTCTCAATGTCGCTTTGCAGGAAGAGGTTGAGACTGCCGGCGATCTCCGGCTGTGTGCGGCGAAAAGTCTCCACCAGCGCGAAGGTGATGGACTTCTCGACGTAGTTGGTAAACGTATGCGCGATCGTTTCCGCGTCGTTCCGCCATTCGCGCGGCAGGGCCCCGATAAATTCCCGGAATGTCGACTCGTCGGTCAGGGTTCCGAGCAGAAAAGGCCCATCCTCATCAATGTCGGCATCTTCGAGCTCTTCGTCTATTTCCTCACCCAGGTCCTGAAGTGCCCGAATAACAGCGTTGCGATTCCAGCCCACAACGTCCGGTTCGTCAAGAGCCGAGCGCAGAAGAGGAACGGCGCGCTTGTCGCCGAAGTCGCCGAGAACTGTCGCCACTTCGCTCCGCACGTCGTCCCACGTCGTTTCGTTGTAAAGTGTCGCCAGCGCCTCGTAGACCTTCTCCGATCCTTTGCCCGCTGTTGCAAGAGGCCACGCCAACAATCCCTTCAAGTCGGGATCGCGGCTGTAGCGCAGGAAGCGCAACGTGGCGGGCACTGCGGGCGAGCCGATTTCCTCGAGCGCCGCGATCGCCGCGTCGCGCAGGATGTCTTCGGGTTCGGACTCGGCGATGACTTTGAGCAAAGGCTCGACGGCCTCGGCTGCCTGCAGACGGCCCAACAATCGTGCGGCATGGATCGAGACGTAGCCCTCGCCGTCGGAGTCGTCGGGCCACAACTCGCGATCTTCCAATAGGTCGATCAGTTCCGGGATGACGATTTCGCCCTGTTCGGCAAAGGCGGCGCGCAGTTCATCGGTGAGTGCTTCTTCGCCATCGTAGAGTCGGTCGAACAGCGGGGCGAGTGGATCGGCTTGGTCCGCCTCTTCGGCGGTTTCCTCCTCTCTGACTTCGAGCGCCGATGCCTCCGTGCTGGCGAGGTCGCGAAAAATGCGCCGCCAAATCTCGCGCTCGACTTCCAGCGGCTCGAGCACATGCGTGTCTTCCAGGATGGTCTGGATCGCCATGGCGCGGTCGGCCAGGGGCCGGTCAAGTTCGTCGGGCCAGCGCCACCACCACTCGACGCCGCGCAATCCCATCGCGCCGACACGATCGAGCAAAGCCACCGCCGCTTCAGGGTCGGTGGCGGCGAGGTCGCGAGCTTGCGCGGTCAGCCCGTCCGGATCGTCTTCGAGATCGTAGTCGCCGTCGATGTAGTGAGTGAAGATGCCGGCCAGCGCCGGGCCGAGGTTCGCGAGCATGAACCGGAGGAAGGGAGCGTACAGATCATAGACTTTCCGCTGATCGACGGTGAGGGCTTCCAGGCCATCCGGCTCGGGCAGGTGGGCAAGCGCTTCGCCGATCTCTTTGAGGGCGGCTTTGGCTTCGTCCGGCGGCAGGTCGAACGTCGCCGCCATCGCCGTCGAACTCGTCAGGATGTTTGTGAGGCCGGCGATGCCGGGCAGATCGTCCTCGGCGGTCTCCGGCGTGATGCCCTCCATCTCGTGCCCGAATTCAGAGGGCCGCACGGTGTCGAGAACGTGTCCGAGCATCTCGCGCCACGTCCAAATCTGCTTGTCCACTTTTGACTCCATCGCGCCAACACGGCGATCCTTGTCAATCGGCCACGGCGAGTTTAGCCACCGTAACGCCCTCCCCGCCCTCGCCATCGCCGCCAGACTCGTGCGACTTGACGAGCGGACTGCGGCGCAGTTCGTCGCGCACGATCTGGCGGAGTTTGCCGGTGCCTTTGCCGTGGATGATCCGCACCCACGGCAGGCCGGCCAGATACGCGGCGTCGAGATAGCGTTCGAGTTCCGGCTGTGCCTCTTCCACCGTCTGCCCCCGCAGATCGAGTTCCATGCCGGGCGACTCGTGACTGGTAATTGGTGACTGGTGACGGGTAACTGATGGCTGATATCTGACGTCTGACGTCTGACGACTGACGGCGAGTTCACCTATCTTCGCCCGGACGCGCAGACGGCCCACCTGCACCTCGGCCTCGGTGGATGTGAGAGCGACGACCTGCCCTTCGGCGCGGAGGGCGGCGAGGTAAACCATGTCGCCGAGACGCACGCCCTGGCGAGTGGCGTGTGACGGGTGGCGCGCGACAGGGGCGGGAATGGGAAGCGCGGATTGTTCGTCTTCAATCTCTTCGAGCGCGGCCTCAGCCTCTTTCAAAGTGGAGAGAGCATTAGCGCGCCAGGATTGCGCTCCGACGGAAGCAATCACGGCAGTTGCCGCCTTCGCGCGTTGGACGCGGCGGCGGACTTCGTCGAGTTCCGCCCGGACTTGTTCGAGTTCGGCCTGGGCCTCGTCACGGGCGGCATCGAGGAGCGCGCGCCGTTCGGCGTCGATGGCGTCGAGCCGCGCGGCGAGCCGGCGTTCCAGTTCGGCGGCGTCGGCGCGGATGGCTTCGGCCTCGGCCCGCTCGGCGCGGGCCAGATCGCGCTGGCGGTGTATCTCGTCGAGCAGTTTCTCGGCTTCGAGGTCGGTCGTCGTCACCATCGTGCGGGCGTCGTCGATGATCGTCGCGTCGAGGCCGAGGCGGGCGGCGATGGCAAAGGCGTTCGAGCGCCCCGGCAGGCCGACGGTGAGATGATAAGTCGGCGCGAGCGTTTCGAGGTCGAACTCGACGCTGGCGTTGGTGACGCCGGGGGTGTTGTGGGCGAACACTTTGAGTTCGGGGTAATGCGTCGCCACGAACGTCGTCGCGCCCATGTCGAGTAGATAGGAGAGAATCGCGCGCGCCAGCGCCGAGCCTTCGCCGGGGTCGGTGCCCGCGCCGAGTTCGTCGAGGATCACCAGCGAGCGGGCGTCGGCCTGGGTGAGAATGCCGATGATGTTCGTGATGTGGGCCGAGAATGTGGAAAGACTCTGCTCGATGGACTGCTCGTCGCCAATGTCAGCGAAGATTTTCTCGAAAACCGAAAGTTCCGAGCCGGACTGGGCCGGGATGTGCAGGCCGCATTGCGCCATCAGCGCCAGCAGGCCGACGGTTTTCAGGCCGACCGTCTTGCCGCCGGTGTTTGGCCCAGTGATCACCACCGCGTACGTTTGCTCGTCCAGTCTCACGTCAATCGGCACGACGGTCGCGGGATCGAGCAGAGGGTGGCGGGCGGCCAGGAGTTTCACCACACAGCCGGGGTGGGAGCGGGTGGTGAGCTGGGTGGTTGCCTGGTTAGGTGGTTGGGCGTTTGAGGTTTGAAGTTTGGAGTTTGAAATTTCTACCAGCAGCAGCCCGCTCGCCTTCAGCGCTTCTGCATATTTTGCCTTTGCAAACGCCAGGTCAAGTTCGGCCAGCGCATCTACGGTGTTCGTGATGGCCTCGGCTTGCGCGCCGATCTGCGCGGACAGTTCGGCCAGGATGCGGCGAATCTCCTCTTGCTCTTTCAGTTGCAGTTCGCGCCACCCGTTGTTCAGATCGTGCGCGGCCAGCGGCTCGATGAACAGCGTCGCGCCGGAAGCCGATTGATCGTGGACGATGCCTCGTATCTTGCCCTTGAAATCTGCCTTCAGCGGGATGACGTATCGTCCCTCGCGTTGGGTGATAATTGGTTCTTGCAGATACGTTTGGTATTTGCTACTGGAGATCAGGGCTTGGAGTTTGGTGAGCAGGCGGTCATGGGCGACTCGCAGATCGCGCCGGATCGAAGCCAGCGTTTCCGAGGCCGAGTCGAGCACTTCGCCGCGCTCGTCAATCGTCCGCGAGATTGCCTCGACGATGCCGGGGCACTCGTCGAGGCCGCCCGCGATGAAGGCCAGCCGGGGAAACTGATCGCTCAACTTGACGAGGATGCGCCGCAGGTTGCGGGCGGCGATGATCGTGCCCTTCACGTCCATCAATTCGGGCGCGAGCAGAACCGCGCCGCGCGCCGCGCTGACGGCGACTGGCCGCACGTCCCGCGCGCCGCCGAGCGTCACGTCGGTCTTGACCGCGAGCAGTTTGCGCGCCTCGCTGGTTTCACTCTGCCAACGCTGTGCCTCGGCGAGGTCGGTCGTCGGAGTCAACGCGCGCGCCAGCGCCGCTCCGCCGGAAAAGGCTGTGAATTTGGCGAGGCGGTCGAGGACTTTGGGGAGTTCGAGCGTGGCGAGTGATTTGGGGTCCACGAGGCGGATTATACCGCGAGGGAAGAGAATTGTTGCGCCCGGTTTTGGGTGCATAAGTCGGGCACACTGTTGCGTGGCGCTGTCTGCCGTGCTAGAATATTGGTAGGATGGCTAAGAAAATAATACGCCCCAAGAAAGCGTTTGAGCGGAATGCCCGACTTCTGTTCAACCTGATGCGCTACATTCTAGCGCACCCTGAGATTCTTGACCGGTTGCCAGATAATTTCGAGTTAGTGATTCTGCCAAGCGACGATCCCGAGCTGCTCCAATACAATCTCGCCTTGCTGGATTCGCACGACACCGCGGGAAAGCAGGTGGTGTTCGTCAGGATGAGCTCGAGCGAGAAAGTTGACTTTCAGGTTTCCCAACCGCGTGTTTATGTGCCCCTGGCGGCATAGAACCGATTGCAGGAATGCTTGTAGGGGCGTCTTTCAGGCGCGAGAATGCGCCCGCTCTACGGCGGGCGTTTTGATTTACCGACCAAATCACAATGAAAGTCCTCATGCTCTCCAAAGCCTGCCTCGTCGGCGCGTATCAGCGCAAGCTGGAGGCGATTGCCACGCACCCGGACGTCGAACTGACCGTCGTCGTTCCTCCCGAATGGCGCGACGAGCGCGGCGTGCTGAGACTCGAACGCGAACACACACGCGGCTATCAACTCGTCGTCGAGCCGATCTCTTTCAACGGCAACTTCCATCTCCACTACTATCCCCGCCTCGGCCGGCGCATCGCCGAGACGCAACCCGACGTTGTCCACATTGACGAGGAGCCGTACAACTTCGCCACCCTTCACGCGCTCAGACTGGCGAAACGCCACGGCGCGAAAACGCTCTTTTTTTCGTGGCAGAACCTCGCCCGGCAGTACCCTTTTCCATTCAATTGGATGGAACGCGCGGTGCTCAACAGCGCAGACTTCGCAATTCTCGGCAGTCATCAAGCAGTCGAAGTTTGGCGCGCGAAGGGCTATCGCGGGCCGGCTGCCGTCATCCCGCAGTTCGGCGTTGACCCCGACATTTTCGCGCCGCGCCCCTCGCCTGGCCCGGAGCGCGAGTTCACCGTAGGATACGCCGGGAGATTTGTCGAAGAGAAAGGGATCGATCTGCTTCTGCGCGCGGTCGTTGAATTGGAAGCCCCGGCCCGGCTGAGTCTGCTCGGCGCGGGGCCGGCGCGGGCCAATCTGGAAAAGTTGGCCCGTGAATTGAATCTGGGCGAGCGAGTGCGCTTCGACGACTGGATTCCCTCGGCGCAACTGCCCGCCTACCTACTTCAATTGGATACGCTGGTCGTCCCCTCGCGTTCGCGCCCGAATTGGAAGGAGCAATTTGGCCGGGTGCTGATCGAAGCGATGGCGTGCGGCGTGCCGGTCGTCGGCTCGACGTGCGGCGAGATTCCGAATGTGATCGGCGACGCGGGGCTGATCTTTCCCGAAGAGGATGTGGCGGCGCTGACCGCGCATCTGCGCGCACTGAAGGGCGATGCGGCGCTTCGAGCGTCATTCGCAGAGCGTGGCCGCGCGCGTGTGTTAGCTCATTATACTCAGGCGCAGATCGCGGCGCAGACGGTGGAAGTGTATCGGAAAGTTGTCGCAGGGTAGTATAATCCGGTGCGGCACCCGAAACTCAACCACGAAGCCACCAAGGCACGAAGAACACGAAGGAGTAGCACGAACTCTGCCAACTTGGTGTCTCCGCGTCTTCGTGGTCAGCCGCCTTGTCGTTCTACAATTCAAAGGGTTTTCTATGAGAGACGTGCTTTCTGATATTGACCGTTGGACCGAGCGAGGCGATGCGGTTGCGCTGGCGACCGTGATCCAGACGTGGGGCTCGGCCCCGCGCGAAGTGGGCGCGAAGATGGCGATGACCGCCGACGGCGAGATCGCCGGGTCGGTGAGCGGTGGTTGTGTCGAAGGCGCGGTCTTCGAAACCGGCGCCGATGTGCTGAAGACCGCCCGTCCGACTCTTCTGCATTTCGGCGTGGCCGACGACACGGCGTGGTCAGTCGGGCTGGCCTGCGGCGGTACCATCGAGGTCTTCGTCGAGCCGCTCGCACGCGAATGGTTTCAGGCATTGCGCGAATGCCTCACCGCCGAACGCCCGGCGGCGACGGTGACGGTGGTGCGCGGGCCGGAGCAGAGGCTTGGGCGAAAGATGCTGGTGACCGACGACGGCCCGGTACGCGGGACGATCGGCGAAGGGGCCGACGAGTTGGCGCTCGCCGCCGCGCGAAAGGCGTTGGCCGCCGGGCAATCGGAACGTGTCGCGCTGGCGGTCGCCGAACCGACCGAGGTCTTCGTCGAAGTCTATCTGCCATCGCCCGCGCTCGTCATCGTCGGCGGCGTCCATATCGCGATCGCCCTCGCGAGTCTCGCCAAGACGCTCGGCTATCGAACGATCGTCGTGGACCCGCGCAAGGCGTTCGGCGCCGAGACGCGCTTCCCCCACGTCGATCGGCTCATCCAATCTTGGCCCGACGAAGCGTTGACCGAGATCGGGTTGTCCCGCTCGACCGCTGTGGCGATGCTCACCCACGATCCGAAACTCGACGACCCGGGGCTGAAGGTCGCTCTGCCCAGCCCGGCCTTCTACGTCGGCGCGCTCGGCAGTCGCAAGACGCAGGACAAAAGGCGCAAGCGCCTGCTGGCCGAGGGATTGACCGAAGCGCAACTCGACCGCCTGCGTGGGCCGATCGGTCTCGACATCGGCGCGCGCACGCCGGAGGAGATCGCGCTGGGCGTGATGGCCGAGATCGTCGCCGCGCGCAACGGCCAGCTCACGTGATCAGGAATAACGTCACCCGCCTGCTCGACTCGCGCAAGATTCAATACGAGGCGTACGAGTTCCCCGGCGACGAGAAGCGATCCGCCGGGGGGACCGCCGTCCTCATCGGCGTGCCCCCGGAGATCGTCTACAAGACGATCGTCGTCGCGCGCGAGACGAAGGGTAAGCCGATCCTGTGCATGGTTCCCGCGACCGGCGAAGTGAATCTCAAAAAGCTGGCCGCCGCGCTCGGCGAAAAGAAACTGCGCCTGCCCACGCAGCGCGAGGCCGAGACGATCACCGGTTTGCAGGCGGGCGGCATTTCGCCGCTGGCTCTGCTCAACAAAGGATTCCAGGTCTGTCTCGACCGCTCGGCGGAGCGGCATCCGCACATCCATATCAGCGGCGGACGGCGGGGGTTGAATTTACGGCTGGCGGTGAACGATCTCGTCGCGCTCACGGGCGCGAAGTGGGTGGAGGCC
>JACQED010000456.1 GCA_016200785.1 Chloroflexota bacterium | reverse complement strand
TCGCCCGCCCCACTTCCTTTCTCTGCCACGTATCCACCACCTGTACTTTCTGGACGCCGACGGATCGCGCCAACGCTTCGAGATTCAGTTTGGGCGCGGGTTTCCCCTTCAGCGTCTTGCCCGACGAAGCGTGGGGCTGTGCGCCGGTCATGCCGGTGGTCGAGTTGTCGAGAATGATCAAGGTCAGCGAGCTACCGTTGTAAACGGCGTCAATCAGCGCGGGGATACCGGCGTGAACGAACGTCGAGTCGCCGATGACCGCCACCGTACGCTCGTGCCCGGCGCGCTCCAGCCCGAAGGCCGTGCCGATGCTCGCGCCCATACAGAAGGTAGTGTGCGAGGCTTCGTAGGGCGGCAGTGCGCCCATCGTGTAACAACCGATGTCTCCGGCCACGGTGACTTTGAGTTGCCGCAGTGCGTCGAACACGGTGCGATGGCCGCAACCGACGCAGAACATCGGCGGGCGCGGCAGAATGTTGATCTCTTTTCCGAAATCCTGCTGCAGGGACAGGGCTTGCCCCTGCCCTTGCCCCCGGCCGATAGCGGCGGCGATTCGCTCCGGCGAATATTCGCCGATGACGCCGAAGGCCGATTTGCCGATCAGGTTCTTCACGCCGAGGGCGGCGAGATGATCTTCGATGAACGCCTCGCCCTCTTCGACCACGTAAATCGTTTCGTGCGCGGCGCAAAACTCTTGCAGTAACCGCGAGGGGAGAGGGTGAGTCATCCCTAGTCGGAAGACCGATGCCTCCGGCATGATCTCTCGAACATATTGATAGGCAATGCCGCAAGTGACGAACCCGACCGATCCGGTTGGGGCAGGGCTTGCCCCTGCCCCCGCTCGTCCCGCCCGCGACGATCGCCATTCCACGCGATTGACCGGCGAAGTCTCGGCGTATTCGCGCAACTTTGCCAGTCTTGTTTCCACGTTTGGGCGGAGCAGTTTGCGGTAGATCGGCACCGAATATCTTTTGACATCCGGCGTGAAGTCACGCCTGGGCACTTCGGTTCGCTCGCCGAGTTCCACCAGCCCTTTGTGATGCGCGAGGCGCGTCGTCGTCCGCATCATTACCGGGGTGCTGAACTGCTCCGACAGTTCCATCCCGATTCGAATAAAGTCTTTGCATTCCTGCGCATCCGAAGGCTCGAGCACCGGCACTTTTGCCATCAGCGCCAAGTAACGATTGTCCTGCTCGTTTTGCGACGAGTGCATGCCGGGGTCATCGGCCGAGATGACGACGAAGCCGCCGTTCGTGCCGGCATAGGGGAAGACCATGAACGAGTCGGCGGCCACGTTGAGGCCGACCATCTTCATTGTCACCAGAACGCGCAGGCCGCCGATGGCCGCGCCCATCCCATCCTCGAAGGCCACCTTCTCGTTGGCCGACCACTGTGCGTCCACTTCGGGGTATTGCTCTGCCAGCGTTTCAAGAATTTCGGTGCTCGGCGTGCCCGGATAGCCGGCGGCGAACTTCACCCCGGCCTCCCACGTGCCGCGCGCGATCGCTTCGTTGCCGAGAAGAAGTTGCTTCATAGTTTCAATATCCTCGCCGCATTCCGCCAGAGCATCTTTTCCTTCGTCTCGTCCTTCAACGGCAAAGCCATAATCGCTTCGACGTTCCGCCTCAGGTAGGGATTGCCCGGCCAGTCGGAGCCGTACACCACTTTGTCCGCGAGACGCTCCAGTTCCGGGAAATACTCGAGCAGTTTCCGGCCGGGCAGGCCGGAGATTTCCATGTAAACGTTCTTGTGCTGCCGGGCCATCCAAAACGCCTGCGGATACCAGAACGGCCGACCGGAGTGCGCCATGAGGATGCTAAGATTCGGGAAATCAATCGCCACGTCGTCGAGGTGCAGTGGGTCGCCGTACTTGATGCGCGCGCCCTTGAAAACTGACGAGCCGGTGTGAACCAGCATCGGCACGCCGAGCTCCTGCGCTTTGGCATACAGCGGATACATGCGCGCGTCGTTGACGTAGTGATGCTGATACACCGGGTACAGTTTGATCCCGCGAAAGCCGCGCTCTTTGACCAGCCGCTCCAGCTCGAGCGCGAGATCGTTAACGATGAACGGGTTGATCGCCGCGAACGGGAGCAACCTCCCGCGCGGCCCGGTCGGCGGGTCGGGCAGGGCGTTGGCCTGGGCGCACAGGTCGGCCACAAACTCATGCGGCGTGACACCGGTTGTCATCGGGCAATCCTCGGCGAGCGCCACCGCCCAGTCGATGCCGTTATCTTGCAAGAAGGGCCGTATCGCTGTTGGGGTCAGAACTCGGTCAATCAGTTCAACGAGATTGCCCTCGTACTGGCCCTCCATGAACTCCAGCACCCACGGGCGCTCGTGCTCACTGCGAGAGACGTGGAGGTGAAAGTCAATGAGCATTGGGCACGATCACCGACCGAATGCCCCCGCCGCGCCGCAACGTGTCGAAGGCGGCGTTGATCTCTTCGAGCGGGAACTTGGCCGTGACGAGTTCGGCCACTTTGATCTTGCCCTGCCGCGCCAGTTCGAGCACGCGCGGATAGTCCACCGCGCGGCAGCCGAGCGAACCGACGATCTCGATCTCGCGGAACATCACGCGCCCCGTGTCGAGCGTCATCGGCTTGTCGGCGAAGCCGACCACCACCAAGCGCCCGCCCGTGCGCACCGAAGCGAATGCCTGAGCCTGCGTCACCGGATTGCCGATGGCCTCGAAGGCCACATCCGCGCCTCCGCCCGTCAACTTGCGAATCTCTTTGTCCACGCGCTCGACCGACTTCGCGTTGATCGCGTGCGCGGCGCCGAGCTGGCACGCCCATTCGAGTTTCGCATCCACCACGTCCACTGCCACCACTTGCCCGCCGACCGCTGCCGCGATCTGCACCAGGTTCAACCCGATGCCGCCGCACCCGAACACGACCACGGCGTCGCCCGG
>JACQED010000011.1 GCA_016200785.1 Chloroflexota bacterium | reverse complement strand
GCACATCCACGACCGACTGCACGAGTTTGATGCACTCGGCCAGCAGTGCGGGTTCGTCCACCAGCGGGATGCCGGCGTTCACGTCGAGCAGGTGCGCGCCGGCCTCAACTTGCGCGATAGCGTCACGCCGCACGCGGTCGAGATTGCCGGCGGCCATCTCGGCGGCCAGCATCTTGCGCCCGGTCGGGTTGATCCGTTCGCCGATGATCGTGAACGGCCGGTCGAGGCCGATGATCACGGTTTTGGTTTTGGAGAAGAGGGTGGTTTCGGGCATAGGGACTCGGGAGTGTGCAGGGGTCAGGGGTTAGGGGTGATTTGCCACGCGGGTGGCGCAAGTTGATCCTCACCGGTGAGCACGTTCAGCCAGGCCGATGTGCCGTGCAGACTCCGATTGACGGGAGGCTGAACCAAGCGAATCTCTGTGCCCATCGCGCCCATCAGGCTCGAACGCTCCCAGGCTTTGACCCACACGCACGGCATCGAAGGGATCACTTCGCAGTGCCCGTCTTGCCGCACGCCGCCGCACGGACCGTTGCGAAGTTCCTTCGGGCAGGTCATGGGGCAGGTCATACCTGTGCTGTGCAAAATGCACTGGCCGCACATGCGACAACCGAACACGGGCTTCTTGGTGACATCCTCCAGCGGAATAAACACACTATTCAGGCGCGGGACGCCAACCTTCAGCAGAAGCGGCGACGCCCAGACCAGCAAGCGCCGCGTCAGCGAATAGGCCGCCTCCAGAATAAGGGGACGATCTTGAAGCCAGGGCCAGCCTCTGCGTCGCATGTGCCTACGCCGCGAGCGCCGCCATCGCCGCGACGCCGACCGGCTGGCCGCCGAACTCGCTCGCCGCGTCGAGCATCGCGCCCCACACGTAGTCGGCCTCCGAACGGTTCACATGAATCTGATAAGCCAGCACACTGCCCGCCGCAAGATCGTCGCGCACGATCAACGCCGCGACTTTCGCGAGACCGCTCTGCGCCGCCGTGCGATTTGGAAAGACCGAGGCATGAAAGTCGAGGCCGCAGAGCTTCGCGAGCACTTCGCGGCTGTGCGGGCCGGCCAGCATCATCGCGCCTCTGGCGTGAGTCAGATCGGTGGCGTGAGCGAAGACGCCGCTCGCGGCAATTGCCGAATCGATTCGCTCCAGCGCCCGCGCCTCGCCGCCGACCGGCGTCACCAGATACCATTCGTCGCGCGTGAGGCACGCGAGCAAACCGCCCTCGACTTGCCCGACTTCGCCCACCTTCGACGGCGCGCTCCCGAATGCCTGTTGCAGCACAGCGGGCGCTTCGCGGCCCTGGATCAGAATCTTGCCCCGCGCGCTAAGATCGCTCAGCGCGACGGAACGCTTCGCGGCCTCCATCTCGGCCTCGACGGTCGTGAACCTTTCGGCGACGCGCCAGCCGTCATATTCGGCCAGAGTTGCGCCGGGAGCAGAAATGGGGGAGAGTTTGACGGGATGAGAATTGCTCATGTGACTCGGGATTTGGAGTTTGAAATTTGGGATTCGGAGTTTCAGTTAGTGCCCCACCGACGCCGCGCCCTTTTCGCCGACCAGCGCGCCCTCTTCAAAACGAGATAGGCGGAAGGGCGCGATCAGATCGGGCACGCGATTCGTCGCGATCAGTTCGGCCATGCGCTTGCCCGATACCGGGCCGGCCTTGAAGCCGTAAGTCCCCCACCCCACATCCACCAGAAATCCTTTGACCGGCGTGAAGCCTATGACCGGACTGAAGTCCGGCGTCATGTCGCAAATGCCAGCCCATTGCCGCATGATACGCACGTTAGCCAGCGATGGGAACAATTCGAGGATGTGGCCCGCCAGCCCTTCGAGGAAGTCGAGCGTGCCGCGCATGTTGTACGAGGTGTACGGATCAATCGAAGCGCCCATGACCAACTCGCCGCGATCCGACTGGCTGACGTACACGTGCAGTGAGCCGGAGACAATGATCGCGTCGAGCCACGGCTTGAGCGGCTCGGTGACACAGGCTTGCAGAGGATGTGAGACGATGGGCAGCGAAACCCCGGCCATATCGGCGATGGTCGTGCACCAGCCGGCCGTCGCGTTGAGCACTGTGCCAGTCTTGATCTTGCCGCGCCTGGTGATGACGCCCGTGACCTGCCCGGCCTCCACGTCAATGCCCGTGACTTCGGCGTTCATGTGAATGTGAACGCCGCGCTTGTCGGCTTCGCGGGCGTAAGCCCACACCACCGCGTCGTGGCGGATGATCGCCCCCGGCGGGTGATACAGCGCGGCCATGATCGGGTAGCGTGGATGATCGCTGATGTCAATCAGCGGCGCGAGACGCTTGATCTCGTCCGGCCAGATCAGGCGGCTGTTGACGCCCTGAATCTGATTGACCTCGGCCCGGCGGCGCGAGGTACGCACAGCCGCGTCGGTGTGGGCCAGCGTCAGGTGGCCGCGTTCCGAGAACAAGACATTGAAGCCGAGCTCCCACGACAAGTCGCGATACAGTCTGAGACTCTCGTCGTAGAAGTCAACGCCCTCCGGCGTGAGGTAATTCGCGCGGAGGATGGTCGTATTGCGCCCACTGCCGCCACTTCCGATATAGCCTTTGTCCAGCACGGCGATGTCGGTGATGCCGTGATTCTTCGCGAGGTAATAAGCGCAGGCCAGGCCGTGCACCCCGCCGCCGACGATGACGACATCGTAGCGATCTTTCATATCGCGGTCGTGCCACATGCGGGGCAGAGGCATGTGGCCGTTCAACAAGCCCCGGCGGATGATCTCCAATGTCATTAGCCAGTCTCCGGCAAAATAAGGGATTCACCGCGAAGACGCGAAGGACGCCAAGAAGAGACAAGGGAAAACTTCGCGCGCTTCGCGGCTTGGCGGTCCAACTCATTGGTCTTCAATCGCCGCCAATTCGGGCGGCAGGATGATATTGTAGCGTTGGCGTATCGCAGAGTCAACTGCCGCCGGGATGGGAATAGGCTTGTGTATGGCAAGAATCTCGCGAGCCGTGTCACGCGCCACCTCGCGCATGTCGCGGCTGCCGGTCTCCTCCCAATCGCCGCGCCGCCGCCGGTCGGCGGTGTGTGGATAGTAATACTCCGTATTCATCAGGGCCAACGATTGCTCGGTTCCGAGGAAATGCCCCTCGCCGTTGCACACCTGATCGATCACATCCAGCGCCAGAGTTTCGTCGGTCACTTCGATGCCCCGCACCGCGCGCATCACCGAGCCGTTGATGTCGTCGTCTATGACGTATTGCTCGTAGGCGACAGTTAGCATCGACTCCAGCAGTCCCGCCGAGTGGTGAATGTAATTCGATCCGGCCAGCGCCGCCGCCAGCGAGGTGATGCCCTTTTCGTAGCCCGCCTGAATATCGGGCAGTTTGCTGTCGGAGATAGCCGACGAGTTGTAGACTGGGATGCCGTAGAACTGGCCGAGTTGCGCGGAGGCGGCGTGCATCATGGCGAACTCGGCCGCGCCGCCGGTGAAGTTGCCGGTGCGCAGATCGGCCACCGACGGAACGAAGCCCATGATGACTCTGGCGGCCGGCCGGACGAGATTGGTGTAGACGATGCCCGACAGCTGCTCGGCGTTTACCTGGACGAGAGTCCCCGCGAGCGAGGCGGGCGAAGTCGCCCCGGCCTGCGGCGCGGAGGAAATCGCCACCGGAATATTCTGCCGGACGATCTCGGTGAGCGTCTCGACCGTTTCGGGCGCGTAACGCAGCGGGCTGACGACCCAGCACGAGGTGAATGAGATGATCGGTCGCGCGTCCAGCGCCTCGCGCGATCCGGCGATCATCGCCGCCACGTCAATGCACTCGAACGCGCCTTTCGACGTGAAGGCGTTGACCATGACGTGCTTGCTCGTGTTGGTCAGCGCGGCGTAAGCCGTGTTGACGTCGAGCAGTTCGTTCGAGCAGTCATGGGCGACACAAGCGCGCAAGTAGAAGTGAATGTTGTCGAGGGCGTCGACGAGTCTGCCGATGCGTGCCACGTCGGCCAGAACCGTCTGCCGCACTGCGCCGGATTCAAGATCGAGCACGTTGACCGCCGCCCCGCCCGTGCCCATGTAAACTTTGCGCCCGGTCAGATGCAAATCGTGGCGAGAATCGCGCCCGCACAGCACGACCTCTTTGGCCGCTTTGGCGATCCCGTCCTCGACCATCGGGCGCGGAATGAAGACCCGATCTTTGCTTTC
Source organism: Chloroflexota bacterium (assembly GCA_016200785.1). Classification (GTDB taxonomy): domain Bacteria; phylum Chloroflexota; class Anaerolineae; order Anaerolineales; family JACQED01; genus JACQED01. The sequence continues at coordinate 375 of JACQED010000011.1, read as the reverse complement.
GTCAACGCGCGCGCCGGCGGCTTTGAAAATGTCGCGGCACTCCGACGGCAGGACTTGAATGCCGGTGCGTTCGAGCAGAGTGAGCGAGGCTTCGTGGATGCGGTGGAGGCCGTCTTCCGTGAGCGGCTTGTACCAATTCGCCTCCATGCCGGGCGGGACGACGCTGGGGCGTGGCGCTTCGGCCACGCGTCGCGCCCGGCCTCGATCGCGCCGCGCCGGACGGGCTTCACTGTTTTGAGTGGTTGTATTCAACTGGGTCCGTAATGAAACGCAAAGTCGCAAGGGCGCAAAGGCGCAAAGGTTTCATCATCTTTGCGTCTTGGCAACCTTGCGTCTCTGCGTTTTCTCCTGTCCAAATCATGCTGCTGCCTTCTC
>JACQED010000472.1 GCA_016200785.1 Chloroflexota bacterium | reverse complement strand
TCGGTCAGCAAGCGCACAATGCCGTGGGCCAGCGCGGGTTCGTCGGCCAGCGGCGCGATCAAGCCCGTGCGCTCGTGTTCGACCACTTCGAGATTCCCGCCGGCATCCGAGACAACGACCGGCGTTCCAGCGGCCATCGCTTCGAGCACGACGTGCGGCAGGCCCTCGTATTTTGAGTACAGTGCGAAGACGTCGGCGGCGCGCAGGAGCAATCGCGTTCGGTCGGGCGACTGCGTGCCGACGAAAATCACGGCGTCACGCAAGGCAGAACGTTCAGCCTGCGACTCCCATTCCACGCGGCTCGGCCCGTCGCCGACGACGAGACACAGCGCGCCGGGGACGCGCGCCTGCACTTCGGGCCACGCGCGGATCAGCGCGCCGACGTTTTTCCACGGTGCGAGGCGCGCAACGCAGACGCAAATCGGCGCGCCTTCCGGCAATCCAAGCGCCACACGCGCCGCACGTTTCGGCGGCAGGGCGTCGAACGGCGCGCGGTCGAGCGCGTTGTAGATCACGCGCACCTTTTCGCGCGGCACGCCCCAGCCCGCGATCAGGCTTGCCGAATACCGGCTGGGCGCAATCACGCGTGTGGCCGCGCGGGTGTAGTCGGCCTGCACGGCGCGCAAAAGGCGCACACGAACCGAATGCCGGGCAAACTGAAACTCGTCAATCGTCTCGTCGGCGGCGATCCACCCGTGCCGCGTCGAAAACTCCCACGCGAAATCGCCGACATTCTTCAGTACCATCGGCTTGCGCGCGAGGACGTTGGCGAGCGCCGGCGGCAGGCCGTAGTCGCTGACAAAGATCGCGTCGGCTCGGCGCGCCGCCGCCAGGGCGCGCAAGGTCATCTCAGCCACACGCAGTGGGATGGGCGCGCGACGCGCGATGCGCGTAACCGGATAAGGGTATGTCTCGACCGGCGCGGTTTCGTCGCCGTAGGTGATCACATTCACCCCATGCCCGCGCCGGACGAGTTCGGGGAGCAGATGATAGAGATACGTCGGAGGCCCGCCCGGCTCAGGGTGAAACGTGCCAGAGACGACGCAGAGGCGCATGGGGAAAGAGCAAATCCCAAATCCCAGATTCCAAATCTCAAATGAAGACTGGAGATTACAATTTCACAATTCGCGCGCTTGTGGCTTTCACGCCGGCGGTGGCGTTGCGCGTGTCAACGATCAACTGCGCGGCGTCCGCGATCTCGTTCCAGTCGAAGATCGAATGGTCGGTGACGACCACCACGCAATCGGCCGCCGTTATCGCCTCGTGGCTGTAGGGCGTCGAGCGCATCGTGCCGTGCCCGCCGGCGTGTTCCAGCGAAATCTGGGCGACGTACGGATCGTGGTACGTCACCTCGGCGTGGCGGTCGAGCAGGAGTTTGATCACGTCGAGCGCGGGCGATTCACGCACGTCGTCCACGTCGCGCTTGTAGGCAGCGCCCAGCACCAGAATCTTCGAGCCGCGCACCGGCTTAGACGCTTCATTCAACGCCTCGGCCACTTTGTTCACCACGTACAGCGGCATCGAGGTGTTGATCTGGTCGGCCAGTTCGATAAAGCGCGCGTTGTAGTTGAACGACTTCATGCGCCACGAGAGATACAACGGGTCGATCGGGATGCAGTGACCGCCCAGCCCCGGCCCGGGATAGAACGGCATGAAGCCGAACGGCTTGGAGTTCGCCGCGCGGATCACCTCCCACACATCCACGCCGATCTTGTCGCAGATGATCGCCATCTCGTTGACCAGCCCGATGTTCACGGCGCGGAACGTATTCTCCAGAAGTTTGACCATCTCGGCGGCTTGCGTCGAAGAGACCGGCACCACGGTGTCCACTGCGGTCGAGTACAACGCAACGGCGGCCTCACCGCAGGCGGGAGTCGTCCCGCCGATCACCTTCGGCGTGTTCCGCACTCCGTACTCGCGATTGCCGGGGTCGATCCGCTCCGGCGAGAAAGCGAGGAACACATCCTCGCCGACACGGAATCCGTTGTGGATGAGGCGGGGCAGGATGATCTCTTCGGTCGTGCCGGGGTAAGTGGTGCTTTCGAGGACGATCAACAGGCCGGCGTGACAATACTTGGCGATCTCGTCGGCGGCGGCGATCACGTACGACATGTCCGGGTCGCGTGACTTACGCAGGGGCGTGGGGACGCAGATGCTCACGGCGTCCGCCGGCGCGTCGCGCAGTGCGGCGAAATCCGTCGTCGCGCGCAGGTTACCTCTCTTCACCAGCGCGGCGACGTCGGCTTCGGCGACGTCGGGGATGTAACTGCTGCCGGCGTTGAGCGCGCTGACCTTGTCGGCGCTCACGTCAATGCCGATGACGCGGAAACCTTCTTTGGCAAACTCGACGGCCAACGGCAAGCCGACGTATCCAAGCCCGACCACGCTGATCGTGGCTGTGCGATTCATTACCTTGGCGAGAAACTGGTCTTTGACAGACATCCATTGCTCTTTCGGAGTGGAGGGCGGAGATTGGAAATCGTGCGACAAAAAACGGCCCACTGCGCGTCATTCAGCGAACGGACGCGGCCCGGCCGTTGCAACCTTGGAATGCTCGAAGTAATGCCCTGCCCACTCGCCTAACAGGCGAGATTATAACGCCCGGCGATTTTTTTGTCCAACAATCAGCGATACACAAGAAGCACGGCGTGAAACACGAGGAGTTGCATGACGATCGCTCCGGCAACCGAGAGAAAAACTGCTTCGCTCTTGTCTTCCCGACTCACCGCGCCGGCCGCGAATAGCGCGATGGGCGGCAGACAGTAAAGGAGCGTGCGCGCCACCTCGCCGCGCAGACTGCCGCTGACGAAGACGGCAGCCATCGCCAGGACGAAAGCGGCGTTCATCGCGGGAGTCAGTGGCAATTGGAAATTGAGGCGGCGCGACGACCGCGTCACAATCGAGAACGCTTGCGCGCCTTCTCGAAAGAAGTAGAGAGAGATAGCCACGCCGCTGAAGAGCAGGACGTCGTACGGCCCGTAGAACAGCCAAGCGTAATAGTTGCGCGCGTTCTGAATGACTTTGTAAATGACCGAGATGTTTGAATAGACTGCCAGAATGTTGAGGCCGGACCAGGCCCACAGCGACAACCACAATGCCACTATCGGCGCGGCCAGAAGGGCAGACTGCCGAGCCAGCGAGAAGACAGCGCCCGTCATATCTGTTTTGAATTGCGTGACTGCGGCGGCTGTCACGAGCAGACCGACCGTGATGCCGATTGGCAAGAATCCAAGAGACATGAACAGGCCGATGGATAGACTCAACCCGGCCAATGCCAACCTGGCATCCGAGTGACGGGCGAGGCCGGTGTAGGCCAGCCACAGCACCAGCGCGCTCAACAGCGTGAGCATCTGATCGGCAACCGGCGTGAAGAGAGTCAGGCCCGGCGTCAAGAGATAGAGAACCGCCGCGCGCCGGCCAACTTCGTGACCGTAAGCCGCTGCGCCGAGTTTATACAGCGGGATCGCGGCGAGGCTCCCCATCAAAGTCACTCCGAGTCCCGCCGCAAATCCTGCCAGAATCTCGACGGGCGTATACGGAGCGGCCCAACCGGGCAGGCTCGACAGGCGCGGCGCGAGGAGCAGGTTGCCGATCTCGGCGATGAAAGGCGCGCGCTCCACAGCCTGCTGGACCAGCCAGTAGTAAACCAGAAAGCCGGGAGGATGATTCGACACGCGCCCGAAATGATTGTCGCCGTCCGGGTCGGCCGGCGGCGAGTATTCCATGAAGTTGCCCGGTTGCTGCTGGACGTAGATTGAAAAGAATTCGCGAAGATCGCGAACGCGAGTCGCGGGAAAAAAATAGCCGATGTACGAAACGTTGAGGGTGCGGCCGATGAGTTGAACGCCGCCCTTGCCGGTGAACTGCACACCCAACTGCAAGGCCAGCCCGAGCGCGACGAGCGCGACAAGCATCCGGCCCGAAAGCCCTGACATGCGCCGGGCACGCCGGTTCCAAAGATACAACAGGCTGAGAACGCCAAGAGGCACGACGAGCCGCCAGGGGATTAAGTTGAGCGGTTCGTACCACCAGCGCCATTCGGGCGGCCACTCGCCCGGCCCGCGCAAGTACGGCGAGAGGTCGATCGCGATTGCGCCGCTGACGAGCAACGTGAGCCCGATCGCCGCAATGGCG
>JACQED010000471.1 GCA_016200785.1 Chloroflexota bacterium | reverse complement strand
GTTCAGTTGGGCGATTGCCTTTCTCGCGCTTTATGCGTGGCGACTGCCGGTGACCTATCAGCACGCGCGTTATCTCCTTCCGGCCATTCCGCCGCTGGCGGTCTACGGGTTCGACGGGTTGGCGAGTTGGGCGCAATTGAACGCTCTCAGTGCGGTTCGCCGTATTTCGAGCCGAGCCTGGGTTCTGTCGCTGGCCGGCGTGACGGTCGCGTTTTGGATCGTCGGGGCGCGGGCATACGCGCAGGATGTACGGATCGTCGAGACCGAGATGGTTGCGGCGGCGCGCTGGCTGGGGTCGAACACGCCTCCGGATGCGCTGATCGCCGTCCACGACATCGGCGCGGTCGGCTACTTTTCTCATCGAGAGATTCTCGACCTGGCCGGGTTGGTTTCCCCCGAAGTGATTCCCATAATCCGGAACCAGGACGCGCTGGCCCGTCTCATCGTCGACTCGCGCGCAGATTACCTGGTGACTTTCCCTGGCTGGTATCCGCGACTTGTGGTCGGCCCGCAATTCGGTCGCATTTACGCGACCGGTGCGCCGTACAGCCCGGCGGTCGGCGGAGAGAACATGACCGTCTATCGAGTTGCCCGAGGTGACTAGCCGGCCGCTTGGGTTTGCAGTTGCGCCTCTCTCCCCTGCTGTGTTATACTCCCCGTAATAGTTAACGAATCGTCTCATCTCAGTTAAAAGGATTGACTGATGGACAAAATCGGCGTCCTGATAGTGGACGACCATCCGCTATTCCGCCAGGGTCTGCGCGACGCGATGCGCGCCGAGGCTGATATTCAGGTCGTCGGCGAAGGCGCGACCGGCGAAGAGGCTCTCAGCCTCGTGCGCGATCTCAAGCCGGAAGTAGTGCTCATGGACATCAACATGCCCGGAATGAACGGCCTGCAGGTCACCCGGCAGATCAAAGCCGACCGTCTGCGAGTGGGCGTGGTCATGCTGACGGCTTACGACGACGCGGAGCAAGTTCTGCACGCCTTTCGCGCGGGCGCGTCGGCCTATTGCCCGAAAGACATCGTCCCCGGCAAACTGGTCGAAATCGTGCGGCAGGTCGCGCAGGGCCACTATGTCGTCAACGATCAGTTGTTCGATCGCGATGGCATTCAGGCCTGGATGGAGAAAGGCATAAGCGCGGTCACGCGGCCTTACCTCGACGACACCGAGGAGGTTTTCTCGCCCCTCTCGCCGCGTGAGATGGAAATCCTGCAATACGTCACGCGCGGCCTCAGCAACAAAGAGATCGCGCACGCCCTCGGCATCAGCCACCAGACGGTCAAGAATCACATGACCGCCATTCTTCACAAGTTGGACGTGGAAGACCGCACCCAGGCCGCCGTCTATGCCCTGCGCCATGGGTGGGTGCGCCTGCAGGAACCAAAGGCCTAGGAGAGCAAGAGATGGCTCCCGCCGGACCAGCCGCCAGCGCCCAGATGGAGTTCTTGGAGGAAACGCGCGCCGAACTCGATCGCGCCCAGCGCGAACTCAAGGAGATCAGCCTGCTTGTCGATCAGAGTCGCGGCGAGGTGGAGAAACTGGCCCAGCGCAATGCGACCATCGCCAACAGTTTGCGGCTGATACAGACTCACTTCGATACGATCCCGCGATCGGATATCAAAGCTGCCTACGAAGCCGCGGCCGATGCGCAACAGCGCCTCTTCACTATGCGCGGCCAACTCGAAAAACTTCAAGGCGAACAGGTCAACCTCGAACGGCTGACTGACCACTTGAAAAGGACGCTGGCGGTGCTCGAGGGCTCTGCGGGCAGTGGAGCGGGCATCGGTGGCGACGGGCGTGATTCTCAGCCGCCCATCGTGCGCATCATCAACGCCCAAGAGGCCGAGCGCCAGCGCCTCTCGAAGGCCATGCACGACGGGCCAGCCCAATCGCTCACGAATTTCATCCTGCAGGCCGAGATTGTGCAGCGGCTTTACGACTCAGACCCGGAGCGATGCCGCACTGAACTCGGCAATCTCAAATCGGCGGCTTCGGCCACGTTTGGCAAAGTGCGCGACTTCATCTCCGACCTCCGGCCCATGATGCTCGACGATCTCGGCCTTGTTCCGACGGTGCGCCGTTACGCAGATTCATTCGGCCACAAGAGCGGCATCCCCACTCAGATCACGATTACCGGCGAGGAGCGGCGACTGGAATCGTATCGCGAGGTGGTAGCCTTTCGTTCTCTGCAGGAACTCTTGACCAATGCTCGTGAGTACTCACAGGCCACGCAGATCCGAGTGCTGTTGGACGTCGACGAGGCGCGTGTACGGCTCGTGGTCGAAGACAACGGCCGAGGCTTCGACGTAGCTCAGGCGCTTGGACCCGGACACAAGACAGTTGGCTTGCCCACACTCAAAGAGCGAGTCGAGTTGATCGGCGGCCAGGTGCAAATCGAGAGCAGCCCGGCGCAGGGCACGCGAGTGGCGCTCGAAATCCCTGCGGGCCAGGTGCCTGCCTTAACATAAACCCGCAGAATCATCGTACATTCGTCCTGCTTCCTATTGCGCCGGGATCGTATTCGTCGTATAATCCTGACACTTGGTGCCTCACCAATCGTAAACCTGACTGCGAAAGGAGGTGAACAACATGCTGTTTGCACCGCGCGAGGAAGGCCAAGGCTTGGTGGAGTACGCGTTGATCCTTGTTTTGGTGGCCGTTGTCGTCATCGTCATTCTAGCGCTGCTCGGGCCGGCGATCGGCAACGTATTCAGCAATATCGTCGCGAACATCTAAGCGGCGAAATTGCGGCGCTATTGGCCTCCACAAGCCAAGCTCAAGACAGAGCCCTATCGCAAGATAGGGCTCTGTTCGCGCCTGCGCCCCCGCTTGACTTTTATCCCGTTCAAAGTATCATTCCCCTGTTGTAGAGTCCATTCGCGCCCTAATTCGATTCACTACTCAACTTCACGAAGGAGGTAGTCATGCGACGTAGTCGCTTGCTCATTCTTGTGGCGCTGGTGCTCCTGCTGGGAGCCGGCGGTGTCCTGATGCTGGGCAACGTGCTCCGCGTTGGCCCGTTCGCCCCGCCAGCCAGCGCGGCCACGCCCGCCGCCTCTCCAACTCCGGCGGAGACGCTCAAAATCGTCGTCGCCGCTCAGGATATCCCGCGTGGCGCGCTGATCCCCGCCGACCAACTTCAGTCGGTGGAATGGCCCAAGACCTCTCTGCTCCCGTCCATGATCACCGACACGGCCCAGGTCGCGGGGATGATTGCGCGGTACGATATCACTCGCTATCAGCCGATCCTGACCTCGGACATTGTGAAGAACCTGCGCGATGTCGGCGTGGTCGGATCAGACGCCGCTCTCCAGATTCCGCAAGGCATGGTGGCGATGGCCGTTCCTTTCACCCGCCTGTCGGGCGTCGCCTACGCGATCGCGGACGGAGATCACGTTGACGTGTTCGCCTCGTTCCTCTTCGTGGACCTCGACAAGGATTTTCAGACGCTCACGCCGAATGCCGTTTGGGGTATCACCTACCAGCCGCCCAACTCGGGCGTTGCGGCCGGCCCTCAGTTGGTGCCGGTCGCCGTGCCTGGCGCGCCGTTCTCCTATGGCAAACCTGCTCCGGATGTCTTCACACAGTTCTTCGCGAATTACCCGGGTATCTCGCCGCTGCCGTTCTACGTGGCGCCGTCGGAAGTTCAGCGCCCGCGCCTCGTCACCCAACGCATCGTTCAAGATGCGACGGTGCTTCACGTCGGCACCTTTGTTCCGCCGCAGCCAACCGCGGTACCTACGCCGACGCTTGCGCCTAACCAGCCCTCGCCGACCCCGCCGCCGGGCCAGCAGGCCGCCGCGGCTGAAAAGCCCAAGCCGGACATCATCACGTTGGTCGTGGCTCCGCAGGACGCGGCGGTGCTGACTTACGTGATGTCGGCAGACATCAAAGTCAACTTCGCTCTGCGGTCGGCGGGTGACACTTCTCGGGTTGACACCGAAAGCGTGACCTTGCAATCTCTGGTCGATCGTTTCAAGATCGCCATCCCGGCCAAACTGGAATATGGTCTCGAGCCACCGGTGCGCGTGATTCAGCCGCCCTCTCTGCCAAACGATCCGACGCGGGTGCCGTAGCGTGATTCTGATCGTGACGTTGCTTGTGACCTTGTCTCGTCGGCCCGGCGCCTGCGCCGCGCGCTGCTAGCGGACGGGCGCTGTGAGTGAGCGTTGCTATGCCGCCAGTTAGTGGTCAAAAGATAAGCGTCCTCGTGGTGGACGACATCGCCGAGACGCGCGAGAACATCCGCAAGCTCTTGCAGTTCGAGCCTGACATCGAAGTTGTCGCCGCGGCCCGCACCGGCAAAGAAGGCGTTACGCTGGCCAAACAGCATAGGCCTGACATCATCCTGATGGACATCAACATGCCGGACATGGATGGTATCAGCGCCACCGATCAGATCACCAAGGATAGCCCGGTTACCCAGATCATCATCCTGTCGGTGCAGAGTGACCCCGACTACATGCGCCGCGCCATGCGCGCCGGCGCGAGCGACTTCCTCACCAAGCCGCCCTCGGGCGACGAGCTGATCTCCACCATCCGCAAACTGGCGGAGGCGGGACGGCAGAAGGCGGCGCAGCTCGCCCCGGGTATGCCGTCTCAAATGATGGGCCCCGGCGGCCGGCCCATTCCATACGCCGCAGCCTTCAAGCCGGAGGGAAGGATCATCACGGTCTACAGCCCCAAAGGCGGCGTCGGCTGTACCATGCTGGCCACGAACCTGGCGATCCTTCTGCACAGCGAGGAGAACAAGGCCGTGCTGGTGGACGGCAATCTGCAATTCGGCGACGTCGCCGTCTTCTTGAATCTCCAGTCGCCGCACTCCTTCATAGACCTCGCCGAGCGGGCGCAGGAACTGGACTCGGAGGTCATCAACAGCGTCTTGGTCCTGCACGGCAGTGGCGTGAGAGTCCTGCTTCCCGCGCCGCGCCCCGAACTGGCGGAGGAAATCAACGCCGCTCAGGTCAAGGCGGTGATCGAAGCCCTGCGGCGCGAGTTTGCCTATGTGGTCGTGGACACGCCGGCGGGCCTGACCGACTCCGTGCTTGCCATCTTTGACGTGTCCGACAAGATCGTCTTGCTCACCACGCCCGACATCCCCTCGCTCAAGAACGTGCGCCTGTTCTTCGAGCTCATGGACCAGCTCGACTACGGCGAAGAGAAGACATTTTTCGTGCTCAACCGAGCCGACAAGCGTGGTGGCATCTCGGCGGCTGATATCGAAGAGTCGCTCAAGCACACCGTCGCCGCGCAGATCCCGCTGGACGACCGGGGAGCGGTGCTCCTATCCATCAACCAGGGCGTCCCCCTCGTCATGGGCGATCGCGCCAAGGCGGCGCCGGTGTTGCAGGGTCTCCTCGACCTGGCGCAAAAGTTGAAAAGCCAAATGGAGGCGCCTGAGGCTGAGGCCGTGCCCGTGCCCGCGAAAGAGGAGAAAAAGCCCGGCACCCGCCCGCGCTTGTTTGGCGCGCCAAAATAGGGCGCGGAATGTGACCGGCGTATCTTCTCTTTTTGGAGAATAATGGTATATTGTTGGCAGAGAGAGGGTGAGGAGGAACTATAGGTGTCACTGCTAAAGCGGATCGAACAGGGACAATCCCAGCAGGGGCCTCCGGCGGCGCCACCGCCCGGTGGTGGAGAGGACTCAGCTTCCAAACTTGCTGAACTCAAGATGCGGCGGGTGGCGGCCCCGGCGGGCCAAGCGGCGGCCCGCGACGGCGGTTACCTCGATCTGAAGACTCGCGTCCAGAACAAACTACTGCAAGAACTCGATCCCTCGATGGACGTGAGCCGCACGGCGGAAGTACGCAAGACTATCGAGGACCTCTTCGAAAGCATTCTGACCGAGGAAGGCATCGTGCTTTCCCGCGCAGAACGCAAACGTCTGTTCGATCAGATCGTCGCCGAGATTCTCGGCCTCGGCCCGCTGGAGCCGCTGTTGTCCGACGATACCATCACCGAAATCATGGTCAATGGCGCGAAGAACATCTATATCGAGCGCAAAGGCAAACTGGAGCGTGTGGGGGTCACCTTCGAAAACGACGACCACACCATGCGGATCATCGACCGCATCGTCGCGCCGCTGGGCCGGCGCATCGACGAGTCCAGCCCGTATGTGGACGCCCGCCTGCCCGACGGGTCGCGAGTCAACGCCGTCATCCCGCCCATCTCGCTCGTCGGCCCCGTGCTCACCATCCGCAAGTTCTCCAAAACCCCGCTGACGATCGAAAAACTGATCGATTTCGGGTCGCTCACCGCGCAGGCCGTCGAATTTCTGAAGGCATGCGTGATTTCGCGCCTCAACATCGTGATATCCGGCGGCACCGGCTCGGGCAAGACGACCCTGCTCAACGTGTTGTCCGGTTTCATTCCGCCCGACGAACGCATCCTGACCATTGAGAACGCGGCCGAACTGCAGTTGCGGCAGGAACACGTGGTTACCCTCGAAAGCCGCCCGCCCAATATCGAGGGGCGCGGCGAAGTGACCATTCAGCACCTCGTCGTCAATGCGCTGCGCATGCGCCCCGACCGGATCGTGGTCGGGGAAATCCGCGACGAGGCGGCGCTGGACATGTTGCAGGCCATGAACACCGGCCACGACGGTTCGATGACCACGCTTCACTCCAATGGCCCGCGCGACACGCTGGCCCGTCTGGAGACGATGACGCTGATGGCCGGGATGGACTTGCCGGTGCGCGCCATTCGCGAGCAGATTTCGTCGGCGGTCCAGATCATCTGCCACCAGGAGCGCATGCGCGACGGCACGCGCAAGGTGGTCGCCATTGCCGAGATACAGGGCATGGAAGGCGACGTCATTACAATGACCGATCTGTTCGTCTTCGAGCAGACCGGTTTGGAGAATGGGCGGGTTATTGGCCGCCTGCGCCCGACCGGCCTGCGCCCGAAGAACATTGACCGGATCGAAGCCGCCGGCATCCACCTGCCTGCTTCTATTTTTGGTATTGGCGATCGTGTGCGCTTCTAAAAGGGTTGGTCTCCGCACGTGATCGGGAGGATTGGCTGATGAACGGAATCATGTTCGGTGTCATGGCGGTCGGTGTCGTGATATTGATCGTCGGCTTCGCGATGTCGCGCCGCGAGGCGGCGCCGACGGTTGTTGAAGAGCGAATGGAGCGCTACGCCGAGGCCGGCCAAGCCATCGCAACCGCCGAGCCGTCCCGGCCCAGAGAACGATCCAGCCCGCTGGGCGAGCGCCTCAATCAACTGGTTCAGGGCCGCGGCTTCGCCGGGCGGATTGCCGCCGACCTGGCGCAGGCCGACATGAAATTTACCGTCGGTGAATACTTGGCGCTCATGGCGATCTGCGCGGCCGGCGGCGTTCTGCTCGGCATCGTCGGCACCGCGCTGCCAGACTGCTTGAGTAGTCGCATCGGCCCTATCGGCTGTCTGGCCACTCGCCAATATACAGACTCCACCGTCGCCGCGATCGCCGGCGGCTTGATAGGCCTGTTCGCGCCGCGCACCTACGTAGGCTTTCAAAGAGGCGCCCGCCTGCAAAAATTCGACAATCAATTGGGCGACACGCTCAACCTGCTGGTGAATTCTCTGCGCTCCGGCTACAGCATCATGCAGGCCATGGAAGCCGTGGGCAAGGAACAGCCGCCGCCCATCAGCGTCGAGTTCAAACGCATCGTGCAGGAAATGCAGTTGGGCTTGCCAATGGAGCAGGCGCTCGACAACCTTCTGCGGCGCATCCGGAGTGAAGACCTCGACCTGGTCGTCACCGCGATCAACGTTCAGCGTGAAGTCGGCGGCAACCTGGCCGAAATCCTGGACGTGATCTCATTCACCATCCGGGAGAGGGTGCGCATCAAGGGCGAGATCAGAGTGCTCACCTCGCAGGGCATGGCCACCGGCTACGCCATCACCGGCTTGCCGGTCGGGCTGGGGCTGCTGCTCTTCTTCGTCAACCGCCCCTACATCATGCAGTTCTTCTCGCCGGAGAACAATACTCCCGTTCCCTGCGGCTGGATCATGATCGTCCTGGGCCTCATTCTGATCGCCATCGGATACGCCATTATCCAAAAGATCGTCTCGATCGAAGTCTAGGCGCGCGGCGAGTGGCGGGCGGCGTGACACTCGTCACTTGACACCCGCCGCGTCTGTGGGAGGTGTGACATGTGGCTCTGGATTGGTTTTGGCGTTGTGCTCATTGTCGCCGTCGTGATCTTCATCGTCGGTCTGCGCTCGCCTGAGCCGGCCGACCCGATGCAAACGCGCCTGGCCGAATTCGGCTCGCGCGACAAACCGGTGACGCTGGAAGAGATCGAACTTTCCCAGCCGTTCACGGAACGCATCCTCCTGCCCAACATCCGGCGGCTGGGCGATTTTTCTACGCGCTTCACGCCGCAGGCCTCGCTGGAAGCCACTCAACACAAGCTCGACCTGGCCGGCAATCCGGGCAATATCGGCCCGACCGAGTTCTGGGCCATTCGCATCGTGGCGACCGTCGTGCTGGGCGGGCTGATTTTCTTCGCCTTCCTGGTCGCGCCGGAAAAACAGCCACTGTCTAAGGTCTTACTCTACACCGGCGGCGCGCTGGCGCTGGGATACTTCCTGCCGGCACTGTGGCTTGGATCCAAAATCTCGCGTCGTCAGAATGAGGTCATCAAGGCCATGCCCGACGCGCTGGACCTGCTGACCATTTGCGTCGAGGCCGGGTTGGGCTTCGACGCGGCCATGTCGAAAGTCAACGAGAAATGGGAGAATGATCTGGCGCTGGCATTCGGCCGCGTCATTCAGGAAATTCGGCTGGGCAAGCCCCGCCGCGATGCCCTGCGCGATATGTCGGCCAGAATAGAAGTTCCCGAGATGACGACTTTCGTAGCGGCGATCATCCAGGCGGAGCAACTCGGCGTGAGCATTGCCAAGGTTCTGCGCATCCAATCTGACCAGATGCGCATCAGGCGCCGTCAGCGGGCGGAAGAGAAGGCACACCAGGCCCCGATCAAGATGCTGTTCCCGATGGCCTTCCTGATCTTCCCGACGATTTACATTGTCCTTCTCGGGCCGGCGGCGCTGATCTTGATGCATTCCGCGATTCGCGGCGTGGTCGGCAAATAATCCTCGCCTCGTTGTAGAAAGCAGGCCGTGGCCTTTCCTTCGTCGAAAGGCCCGGGCCTCCGCTTTCCTGTTGCGCTTCTCCGGGCGGCCTGGGCCACACTCGACATTGTCTTTCCACCGCGCTGTGCGGGTTGTCGCCAGCTCGGACAGCGATTCTGCGCCACGTGCCGCGAATCGCTTGCGCCGCTTCCAGCGCCGTTGTGCCCCCATTGCGGCTACCCTCAGGCCGAACCCAAGTTGTGCCAAACGTGCCGCGCGTCTTCCCGCCCGGGGCTGGCCGGCATTCGTTCCGCGGCCTTCTTCGAAGGGCCGCTTCAACACGCCATTCACCGCCTGAAGTATAGAAATGATGTCGGCCTCGCCGAAGTCTTCGGGCCGGCGCTTCAGCGCGTCTGGCGAATGAACAGGTGGAGCGCCGATGTCATCGCGCCGGTGCCGCTGTCGCGCGAGCGACTGCGCCAACGTGGCTACAACCAGGCGGGCCTGCTGGCAGACGCGTTGGCGGCCAGGGTCGGCGTTCCGGTGATCCCGGTTGCGCTGCAGCGCGTGCGCGACACGGCCTCGCAGGTGACGCTGGGCTGGGCTGAAAGACAGACGAACGTGGCCGGCGCGTTTCGGGCGTCGCCCGAGCACGTGAAAGATCGGACGGTTGTGGTGGTGGACGACGTTTGCACGACCGGCGCCACGCTGGCGGCTTCGGCGGCCGCCCTGCATGACGCCGGAGCTTTGAAAGTCTGGGCCGTGACCCTGGCGCGTGCCAGGTGGGATCAGACGTTCACTTGAAACAGGAGGTCGACATGACAGTTGAGGTTGCCATTTACATGCACGACGTAGAGATCGGCCAACGACTCAAGGATTTGATACAAAAGAAAGTGGGCCGTCTCGACCACTACCTGCCGAGCATCACCGAGGCGCGGGTAGACCTGACGGTCGAGCACAATGCCAGGAGCGCCGAAGATCGCAAGGTCGCGCAACTGACCATCCGTTCGCGCGGAGCGATTCTGCGTGCCGAGGAACGAACCGCCGATATTCGTTCTTCAATCGAGGCCGTCGTCGACAAAATGCAACGTCAAATCGAGCGGTACAAAGCCAAGCATTATCGTGGCCGGGGCAACGGCGCCGGCGCGGAGGATCTCGCCGGCGATATGGTTGTGGAGCTCGAGGAGGACACGCCAGCGCCGCCGATCATTGCCCGCCGCAAGCGCCACCCGTTGACGCCGATGAACGAGGCCGAGGCCGTCGACCAGATGACAATGCTCAGCCATGAGAATTTCTTCATCTTCTACAATGGCGAAACCGGCTCGATCAACGTGCTGTATCGCCGCCACGATGGCAGCCTGGGCTTGATTGAGACAGAGATTGCTTGAATGCGCGTCACGTGAAATCTGATGCGTGAAGTGTGCCGCCTATCGCCGATCGCAGGAGTACGGGGATAGGCGGCACGCTGTGATTGACCATCATGCGCGATAGGCGAAACGCGACATGGAAAAGATCGGCGTCGTTATGATGCTGGGCCTCGAAGGGGATTCGCCCGCCGAACGTTTCGTCGCCGGCGGGCGGGCGGCCGCCGCGCGCGACGCGCTGGAGATGGCGGCGAGCATCCCGCTCGTCGATCACCTCATCGTCGCCACGCCCGATCGTGCCTGGGCCGAACAGAACGCCGATCTCGGCTTCGCGATGGACGTCGACGCCGACGGCGAGCCGTTTCACTTTGGCCGCCGCCTGGCTGAGGTGTGCGAGCGCCATTCACTGCGCCGCATCCTCTACCTCGGCGGCGGCAGTCTGCCCCTTCTGTCGCGGGACGCGCTGGCCGAAGCCTTGAGCCAGATCGCCGAAGCGAGCGAGCCGTTGGCGGTTACGAACAATCTTCACTCCTCGGATTGGATCGCCCTCTCGACCGTCGAGCCGTTGGCGCGCCTGCCGCACCGTTTGCCCAAAGACAACTCGCTCGGCTGGGTGATGCACGCGGAGGCCGGCTTGAAAGTGCGGGGCCTCTCCCCCTCAGCCGGGACGCGAATGGACATCGACACCCCGTTCGATCTGCTCCTGCTCTCGCTCTATCCGCACGTGGCCGACCATCTGCGCGGCTACCTGCGCGCCGCTGCGCCCGACACAACTCGATTGCGCCGAGCGATCAAAGTGCTGGCGACGCCGGGGAGCCAGGCCGCGATCATTGGCCGCGTGGCCTCGGCGGCCTGGGCACACCTCGAGGCCCACACGCTCGTGTGGTTGCGCGTCTATTCCGAAGAGAGAGGCATGGCGGCCAGCGGGAGGCAGGACGCCGGCCGCGCGCGTTCGCTCATCGCGGCGCACATGGCGCAGGTCGGCGAGGCGTGCTTCTTCGCCGAACTGGCCGAGATGGCCGAAGCCGCATTCGTAGATACACGCGTCCTGCTGGCGCATCACCGGCTGTGGCCGTCCGCCGCCGAACGCTACGCCTCCGATCTCGGACAATGGCAGGCAATCGAGGAGCCGTTTCTTCGCCGGTTGACGCAGGCCGCGTTCGAGGCCTCCCTGCCGATCGTGCTGGGCGGGCATGGCGTGGTCGCCGGTGGGTTGTACGCCATCGTGGATATGCTCGAAGCGGCGAAGAACGGAGGCGAATAGTGCCCGCTGTGCTTTTCGTTTGCACCGCCAACGTTTGCCGTTCGCCGATGGCGGCGGCGCTGTTCTCGGCGCAACTCGCCCGGCGCGCCGCAGGTGTGGCGGCAGAGGAATGGACGATCAGCTCGGCAGGAACGTGGGCCGTGGATGGGTTTCCGGCGACGGCACACGCGCTCGAGGCCGTGGCCGCAAAAGGCATCGATCTCGCACCGCACCGCTCGCGCTTGTTGAACGAAGCCAGCCTCGATGCCGCCGACCTCGTGCTGGTGATGACGCGAAGCCACCGCGAGGCGATCCTCGCCGAATGTCCCTCCGCCGCCGGCAAAGTCTATTTGCTGAGCCAGATGGTCGGCCAGACGTTTGACGTTCGTGATCCGTACGGTGAGTCCAGGATGGAATACGAGTATTGCGCCGACCACCTGCAAGGGCTAATCGAGCAGGGCTTCGAACGCATTTTGGAGCTGGCGCGACTGAATCACCAATGAAACTTCGTTCTCTTTTCGTCTTCGCGGCAATTATCGAGCTGGCGTGCAATGCACCGCTCGGGCTGGCGGTGACCGCGACGACCGGGGGAGTGTCGCCCTCAGCGGCTCCGCCTCAAGGGACAAAGCTATCGCCCGCGACCTCTATGCCGCCGACCGAGACGCCTCCCCCGACGCTCGAACCGGAGATCACCATTGCGCTGGCGGACAGCGCCGATCCGGTGTCAGCCATCTATTACGCCCGGCCCGACGGGACGATCGTTCGGACTCTTCCGCTGGCCGATAGCGAGATCGGTTCCGATCTGATCATCGGCGGCGAGCGGGTGTTCTTCGGAGACTTCAGGAAACTGACGATCGGCGAGATCGATCAGGCGGGGAGAGTCAACTACCTCGCCTTCACCTATCAGCCCCACGGTTTCACCGATAGTTTCCTCCCGTCGCCCGACGGCCAGTACATCGCCTGGGCGACGCTCGATATCACTTCGTTCGACGAACCGATCCAGGCAACCGCTCAGTTACACGTCGCCGGCGAGAACGGAACCAATCCGGTGGTTGTTTCGGAGGAGCAGAATCAGGGCCAGCGCATCATTGTCCCGGTTCGGTGGAGGGCGGGGGATCGCGTGCTATTCGCCGCGCATCAGCCGTATGGCATCGGCGGCTACATTCTCTTCGGAGTGTATCTCGATCTTTTTCGCCTCGACCTCGACAGTGGGGTTTCGACGACGATCATCGGCGACTGCTCTTCGTGCGACGTCGGCCTGTCGCCCGATGGCACGAAGGCCGCCTTCGTGTCGGGCGGGACTGCCGACCTCACGCTCTTCGACGTGAGCAGCGGGAAGCGGCGCGTCGTCCCCGGCGCACAAGGCCACGCGGCGGCAGGGAACATCGTCTTCTCGCCCGACGGATCGCGCCTCGTCTACACCGAGGCCGTGGTCAACCCTGAGGCTGAAAGATTTGCCGTGTATCTCGTGGACTTCGCCAGCGGCGTGAAGACGACCCTCATCCCCGACGACGCGCGCGAGTTGACGGCGCGGGCGTGGCCGCTGGCCGGTGTGATCATTCTCAGCGGATACGAGGCCGGCGCGGCCGGCTCCGTTTACAATACGTGGACGATGCGCGCCGATGGGTCGGGATTGACGCAGACGTTTCCGGGAAAGAGGTTTTTGGGAGTTCAGTAGTTTATGGCTCGGCGTCGCCGCGCAACCGTCTGAGTTCGTCTTCGAGCGCCGCCAGGCGGGCTTCGGCTTCGGCCCGAGCAGCGGCTTCGGCTTCGGCGCGCGCTTCGGCGGCTTGCCGCGCCGCCTGTTCTTCTTCGTGAGTGCGTAACCTCTGGCCGGTCATCACGTCAACCAACACGACCCGCCCATGCTCCAGCCCGATCCGCAGGTCAACCGTCTCGCACAGAATGAACCCGTTTTCGTCCGGCGCGATCGGACGATAACGCCCGTTCACCAGACGGTAGCCGAGGGCCTCATCTACAAACTGGCCGCGCTGTTCGCGGTGATCGAGAAGGACCAGTTCCGGAATTCCGGCGCGTTCGTAGATTGACACTTTGTCTTCTCGGTCCTCCTTGCGGTATTGGGGCGAGACGACCTCGACCACCAGTGTCGGGCGCGTTCCCTCTTCTTGCACCTTGAACTCCCCCCGATCTTTTTGAGGGTCGCGCACGTTCGGCACGACAGCAGTGTCCGGCGACGGGTTGGGCAGGCCGGGGATGCCCCAGTTCATGATCAGGTCTTGAAAGACCGTGATGACCGGGTCATTCGCGTAGCGTGTCGTCAACATCGAACCGAGATCGCGGTTAGCTTGAGCATGAAAGGGTCGCTGCGGCATAACGTCCCCCTCCTGTGGGTTGAGATAGTCCTCGGGCGTGAGCAACACTTGCCGGAAGGTTTCGTTCCCATCGGGGAGAGTGACGCGAACGTAGCGCCAGCCGCGTTCCATCTCTCCGGGCGCGAGCTCGGTTTCGGAGGGCTGCTTTTGAACGGCGATAGGGGCAGGAGTAGCCATCATGACCTCACAAGAAATTCGCGCAACGATCTTACACGACGATTATACTCGAATTTGCTCGGCCCGCTCAGCCATCCGCTAGCGACTCCTTAGTCAACCGCCGCCCTCTCCGCCGGAGTAGATCGAGATAGCGCGGCACGACGGTGGTGTAGAACCAATACCACAGCTTCGACACGGGGAAATCCCACGCCCCGATCGTCCGCACGACTTCGCCGCCGAAGCCCTCTTTGAAGCGCCACACGCCCCACAGCCGGTCGGTCTCGTCGAAGCGATCCGGCGCGCCCCAGAAATCGTAAACGGCACAGCCCCGCGCCTTCGCCCAGCGGATCGCTTCCCACTGGAGTAGATGATTCGGCATCTTCTCGCGGTGCGCCTCGCGCGACATGCCGTACATGTAAGTTGCCGTCCCGCCGAACTGAAAGACGAGGATGGCGGCGACGGTCTGGCCCTCGACCTCGGCGACGAACGGCTGGGCCAATCCGGCCGTGACGAACGCGCCCCACGCGTCGCGATAATATTCCGGGGAGCGGATCGTGAATCCGTCGCGGACCGAAGTCTCGGCGTACATCCGATACAGCAGATCGAGATCGTCGGAGTCGCCGAGTCTCACACGGACGCCCTTTTTGTCGGCGAGACGAATGTTGTAGCGCGTTTTCTGCTTCATCGCCGCGAGCAGGCCGGCCTCGGAGCGGGTGAGATCGAGGCGCGCGGTGTTGCGAAACTGAATCTGTTCTGTGGAGGGTCGCCAGCCGCGCCGCGCGAGTTCGGCTGTCAACTGCGCGCCGAGGGGATCGGGCCGATCACTTTCCGTCTGGGGGATGCCCGTGCCGAGGCCGACGTCGGGATCGATCTTGACGAAAATGGCGCGCTCGCGCCGGGCGAGAGTCTCAATGCCGCTCAGAACCTCCCTGCGCAGTTCGGCGTTGCGCCAATCGAGCAGAGGGCCTTTAGAGATGTAGAGGATTGAAGAAGGAAGAAGGAAGGAGGAAGCGGGAACGGCGCGGCGGAGGACAGAGGCGGCGGCGACCGTTTGACCGTCGCGCTCCCAAATGAAACGCTGTGCCGTCCAGCCGTAGCGCGTTTTGAAATCGCCCCAATCCCACGTTTGAAGTAGGTGAGGAGACGGAAGCGCCGCAAGGCGCGTCTGCCAGTCGGGGCGAGAGGTGATGGGGAGGAGCAATTCTAGACTGAGCTCTCAGGCCGATACGGACCTTGCCCTTGTATGTCTCCGAC
>JACQED010000470.1 GCA_016200785.1 Chloroflexota bacterium | reverse complement strand
GCGCCCGGCCTCAAAGCCCCCGGCCAACTCAAGGGCGATCGTCCGCCGTCCGGTAGCTTGGCCGCAGTTGCATCGCCTTCTCGCCGCCGGGCTGACATTCGCCTCCGGCCTGACGATGCTGTTCGGCCCGCGAGGCGCGGACAAAAGGCGCGGAACGTAACTGGAAAAGCGATTCTCAAGCTTTGGAACTGAAGGAACTCAGGGAACTCAAGGAAAAATAATTCCTTGAGTTCTTTCATGTCCCTTAGTTCCCATTGCTCGGATACAAGATCGTTTTGATCAGCTGCGTCACTTTCGCCGTGTCGGGCACGAGGACGTTCGCTCCCTCGGGCGTCGTGTATTCCAGCGTCGCCTGATCGTCAACGACGCCGGTGCGGATTTTCGACTCGTCGATGTTCTTGAGCCGCAAGACCAGCCCAGTGGCCTGATCGGGCGTGAGGTCGGTCTTATACCCGTCGGCCAACTTAGTCCACAACGCCGGGATCTGTGGAACGAGGACGGGCAGGAGGTCGAAGCGCAGAACGCGGTCGCGGATGGCGAGCATCACTTGCTGTTGTCGCCGCGCCCGGTAAAAGTCATTCGTCTCGTGGCGGGTGCGGACGTACTTGAGCGCCGTCGCGCCGTCGAGATGCTGAAGTCCGGCGTCGAGGCGGAACGGGTCGTATCCGTCCTCGTTGTCGGGGTACAGCGGATCGTCAATCGCGTAAGGCACGTTCACATCGATTCCGCCGATGGTGTCTACCACGGTGACGAAAACCGTGAAGTCAATGTAGATGTAGTGATCTATCTGCAGGCCGAAGTTGTCGGCCAACGTCCGGCGCATCAAATCTCCGCCGCCGGTGTCCCCCTTGAGCGATCCCTCCGCAAAGACCACGTTGATGCGGTCGCGCCCGCTGTCCGGAATGTTCACGTACAAGTCGCGCGGCAGTGCGAGAACGCCGACACCTTTTCCGTCAGCGTCGAGGCTGACGAGGTGAAGGCTGTCTGTTCTGCCAACCGTCCCGTCACCGGGGCGGCGATCGCTGCCGAGCAGGAGGAGGGTGAGCGGCTTTCCTGGCGCGGGGGTTGCCTGGCCGGGCGCGGCCCGTTGCGCCGTTGCGGCGGCCGCCGCCGTGCCGCCGGTGATCGTCGTATTCACCGCCGGGTCGGGTTTGCGCGGGCTAAGCGGCGGTTTGCCCACGAGTCCGAACGCAACTGCGCCGGCTAGCAGGGCACAACCGAACAATCCGAAGCCGGCTGGAACCAGCCACCACAACCTTGAACGCTGTCGCCAGCGCCGCACGCGGATAGCGATCGTCTCAGCCCGTGACCAACCGGCGATGGTCTTGTCGTCCGGACGCGAATCACCACTCATCTATGTCTCCATGAAATCGGCACACGATGCGCGAACACCGCGGGCCGGCCAACCGGCCCGTATTGTACCCGAAATGCCGGTTCGCGCCAACCGATTGACGCCGCCTCAGTGAAATCGTACAATGCCTGTGATGCAGATTGCCCTGTTGCACTACTCGGCTCCGCCGATAGTCGGCGGCGTCGAGAGCGTGCTGGCACAGCACGCCCGCCTGATGGCGGATGCCGGCCATCGCGTTCGTGTCGTCGCCGGGCGGGGAGCGCAATTTGACGCGCGCGTCCCATTTGTCGCACTGCCCCTCGCCGACTCGCGCCACCCCGATGTTCTGGCCGTCAAGGCCGAGTTGGACGCGGGCCGCGTTCCGCCCGGCTTCGCGCGCCTGGCCGACGAGGTCGTCCTCGCTCTCCGCTCCGCGCTCGACGGCGTCGATCTCGTCATCGCCCACAACGTCTGCTCCCTCCACAAAAACCTTGCGCTCACGGCGGCGCTCGGTAGCCTGTGCCATTCTCCGACCTCCGACCTTCCACTTCCATTCCATCTCATCCTCTGGCACCACGATCTCGCCTGGGCGACGCCCCGCTACCGCGCCGAACTGCACGACGGGTATCCGTGGGACTTACTGAGAAGGGATTGGCCGGGCGCGAGGCAAGTTGTCGTTTCAGAATCCCGTCGCCGGGAACTTTCGGAACTCCTCGGCCTCCCGCCGCAGTCCATTGCCGTCGTGCCCTCTGGCGTGGATAGCGCCACGTTTCTCAAACTCGGCCCGCAGACCCGCGAGATCGTGACTCGGTTGAATCTACTGGACGCCGCGCCGCTGTTGCTGCTGCCTGTGCGGATTACGCCGCGCAAGAATATCGAACTGGCCTTGCGTTCCCTCGCCGCATTGCGTGGCAGGGGCGTTCCGGCGGCTGGAGACGTTCCACCGGAACGTCTCTACTGCCCCCGCGCCATCCTGGTTGTCACCGGCCCGCCCGGCCCGCACAATCCGGCGAACGTCGAATACTTCGCCAGGCTCAAAACGCTGCGGGCCGAACTCGGCCTGAACGGCTCGGCGCACTTCCTGGCTGAACTGAGCGACGGTTATTTGCCGGACGAGGTCGTCGCCGACTTCTTCCGGCTGGCCGACGCGTTGATCGTGCCCAGCCGCGAAGAAGGTTTTGGAATCCCCGTCCTCGAATCCGGCCTGGCGCGCTTGCCCGTCTTCTGCGCCGACATCGCCTCGCTGCGAGAACTTGGCGGCGCCGACGCGACCTACTTTTCTCCCGACGCCGACCCCCGCGAAGTCGCCGCTCTCATTGCCGCACGATTGCGCGACGACCGGTCGTATCGGCTTGCGGCCCGCGTGCGTCGGGAGTATCTGTGGCATCGGATTTACGCCGAGCACATCGATCGGCTGTTGAAGCCATGACGAAAACCTTTGCGCCCTTTGCCAAGCTTCTAGTCCCGATTGTCCACGGTTGCGCCTTCGAATCGGCGCTGGCGGCGGCGCGCGCGATCGTCGGCGAGGGGCGAGGCCGCATCGTGCTCGCCGGCTTTGTGGGCGTCGAGGCCGACGATTCACTCAGCGCGGCGGCGGCCCTCGCGCGCCGCGTGCGCAAGACTCTGCGAGGGCTGACGGCTGGCACGTGGATTCGCGGCAAGGCCCGGGTGCGAGTGTCGCACACGCCGTGGGCCGAACTGGTCGGCGTCGTCGAAGAGGAGCGCCCCGACTTGCTGTTGCTGGAATGGCCGTGCCATTTTGACGCGCTGAGGGTTACGGTCGCCGAGGCGCTGAGGCGCCCGCCCTGCGACGTGGGGCTGGTGCGGGGATCGATCCAGGATCACCCGGCCCGCGTGCTCGTTCCGCTCCGGGGCGGCCCGTACGCCGAACTGGCCCTGCGAGTTTCTCTCGCCGCCACGCACGGGCGGAGTGACGCGATCACTTCGCTTCACCTCACCGCTCCGTCCTTGCCGGCGGAAGGCGCGGACAAACGCGACGTGCCTTTTCAGGGATTGCGGCGGGTGTTGCGTGGACTGCCCGAGGTCGCGCGCCGCGAGGCGGCCACCGAAGACCCGGCGGGCACCATCGTCTCCGAATCGCGCGGCTTCGATCTGGTGGTCATCGGCGCGACCGCGCGTCCGGCGCATTCGTCGGCGTCGCTCGGCCCGGTGGCCGATCAGGTGCTGCGCGAGTGCCCGGCCGGGGTGATCGCGGTGAAGACTCGGCGGCCCATGCCGGCCGAGCCGGGAGTCGAAGCCGCCGGGGCTGAGGCCATTTCGATCCTGGTGGACAAATGGTTCGCCGAGAACACGTTTCATGCGGACGAGTTTGCCGACCTCGATCACATGCTCGGCCTCAAGCGCCAGCAAAATCTGACCATCAGCCTCGCCCTGCCTGCGCTGAACGAAGAAGAGACTGTCGCGAAAGTCATTCGCACGGTCAAAGAGGCTTTGATGGACAGCACGCCGTTGTTGGACGAGATCGTGTTGATCGACTCCGACTCGGTTGACCGGACGCGCGAAATCGCCAGACAGCACGGCCTGCCGGTCTACGTGCATCAGCACGTGCTGTCCGAGCACGGCGCCCGGCAAGGCAAAGGCGAGGCGTTGTGGAAAAGCCTGCACGTCACCGGCGGCGACCTCGTAGTGTGGGTTGACACCGACATTGTCAACATCCACCCTCGTTTTGTCTACGGTATTCTAGGCCCGCTGTTGTCGAATCGGCGCATCCAGTTGGTCAAAGGCTTCTACCGCCGCCCGCTCAAGGTCGGCGACAAGGTGCAGGCCGGCGGAGGCGGGCGCGTCACCGAACTCACGGCGCGGCCACTGCTGAATCTTTTCTACCCCGAACTGGCCGGCGTCGTTCAACCGCTCTCCGGCGAGTACGGTGGGCGGAGAGCGGCGCTGGAGACTCTGCCATTTTTCTCCGGCTACGGCGTGGAGACCGGCCTGCTGATCGACATGTTCGAGAAGTACGGCCTGTCGGCCATCGCTCAGGTGGACCTGCTGGAACGGGTTCATCACAACCAGCCGCTCGACGCGCTGAGCAAAATGTCGTTCGCGATCATTCAAGCCGTGATCCGCAAACTCGAACGCCGCTACGGGGCGGCCATGCTCGACGACGTGAACCGGTCGATGAAACTCATCCGGCACAGCCCGCGCGGCTACTTCCTCGACGTGGAAGAAATCGCCGAAAGGGAACGGCCTCCGATGATCGAAATACCGGAATACCTCGCGCAGAGACAGAAAAGGCCGGCATGACGCGGCTGTGGTTGATCCGTCACGGCGAAACCGATTGGAACGTCGAAGGCCGCTGGCAGGGGCAGACCGATCCGCCGCTGAACGAATCCGGGCGGGCACAGGCCGAAGCACTCGCCGCGCAACTCGCGGGGATTCGCATCGAGGCGATCTACAGCAGCGATCTTCAGCGGGCGCATACTACGGCCCGGATCATTGCTCGGGGACTCGGCCTGCCGGTCCGGTTGGACGCCCGCTGGCGCGAGATCGATCAGGGAGAGTGGGAAGGCCTGCTTGTCACTGAGGTGGCGGCCCGGTATCCCGACGAATTGGCGGCGCGACGGAGCGATCCGGT
>JACQED010000458.1 GCA_016200785.1 Chloroflexota bacterium | reverse complement strand
CGACGCGGCGGCGGCGTCGCGCGGGCTGTTCGCCGCTTTCGCGCCCTCCGCGACGAGTTCGTCCACCGGCGCGCGACCGCGGTTGTGGACGGTGAGCGCGAAGCCGGCCTTGATCAAATTGCGGGCCATCGGTTTGCCCATAAGTCCGAGACCGATGAAGCCGAGGTGAGTCATGTGAGTTCTCCTTCTGTTCGGAGAGGGTGTAGGTCAGGGGGGAAGTTTAACGCAAAGGCGCAAAGACGCAAGGAATACAAAGCAATCAGATCGCCTTTGCGCCCTGGCATCTTTGCGTTAAAGGTTACAGGGCAGACAGGGCTTCCGGCGTTCCCACCGCGATCCCCTTTGCATTCGAATCTATCCGCTTCAGCAACCCGGTCAGCACGTCTTTCGATCCGAGTTCGACGAAGGTCGTCACACCGAGCGAGATCATGTAGCGCACCGACTCCGTCCAGCGCACGGGCGAGGTGAGTTGCGCCGGCAGTTCGGCGCGGATCGCGCTGGCGTCGGCCAGCGGTTGAGCGCCGACGTTGCCGACGACGGGCAGGGCGGGGAATATGAACGGGATGGCGTCCACCGCGACTTTGAATTTGGCCGCCGCATCCTTCATCAGCGGCGAGTGAGCGGCGATGGAGACGGGCAAACGCAGGGCGCGCTTGGCCCCGCGCGCTTTCGCAATCTCCATCGCTTTTTCGAGCGCCGCAGTCGAGCCGGAGATCACCACCTGGCCGGGGCAGTTGTCGTTGGCGACTTGAACGACTCCGCCGGTCGCAGCGCTGGCTTCGGCGCAGAGCTCGACCAGCGCCGAAGCGTCGAGATTCAATATCGCCGCCATGCCGCCGGGGTTCTCTTCGCCGGCGGCTTTCATCAATCGGCCACGTTCGCGCACCAGCGGCAGGCCGTCCTCGAACTCCATCGAGCCGACGGCGGTCAGCGCGGTCAGTTCGCCGAGCGAGTGGCCGGCCACGCAAGCCGGCTTGAACTCGCCGAGTTTTTCTTCGAGGGCGCGCAACGCCGCGATGCCGCACACGTACAAAGCCGGTTGAGCGTTGATCGTGTCAGTCAGCGTTTCTTCCGGGCCGTCCCAGCACAACGCCGAGAGTTTGAATTTTAGAATGTCGTCGGCTTCTTCGAAGACGGCGCGAGCCGCGGGCGAGGTCTCGGCCAGCGCGCGGCCCATGCCCACAACTTGCGAGCCTTGACCGGGGAATACGAAGGCGGTGGTGGCGGGGGTGAGCATGATGTGGTCTCACCACGAAGACACGAAGGCACGAAGAACGCTAAGTTGCTCGGTGACCTTCGTGGCTTCGTGCCTTTGTGGTAGAAGACGCCTGGGCGGACAAGCGTCTATTCTTTCTTCTTCTTTTCTTTCTTCGGCGCGATGACTTCGCGGTAATCGTAGTGGCCGCACTTGGGGCAGACGGTGTGCGACAGGCGCATTTCGCCGCAGTTACTGCAGGTTACGGTGCTGCGCGCGGCCAACGCGTCGTGCGCGCGGCGGCGGTCACGGCGGCCTTTGGAATGTTTACGCTTTGGAAGGGGGGGCATGGGTAACTCCAAACTTCAAACTTCAAAATCCAAACTTCAAAACACAAAATAATGCCTGCCATCGGATTGGGCGATCCGCCAACGGCAGGCGAGCGAGATTATACGGGGGAGGCGGGGGACTGTCAAGGCGCGACGAGTGACGGGTGTCGGGTGTCGTGCCACCCGTCATCCGTCACCCGTCACTCGCCACTTTGAGAAACGCCTCCATCACTTTCGGGTCAAAATGCCTGCTTCCCTGCTGGCAGATGTACTCGCGCGCTTCGTCTTCCGGCCAGGCGGCGCGGTACGGGCGGTCGGAGCGCAGAGCATCCCACACATCCACGACGGCGAAGATGCGCGCCGCCAGCGGAATCTCCTCGCCTTTCAGGCCGCGCGGGTAGCCCGTGCCGTCCCATTTCTCATGATGGCAATACGGGATGTCGAGCGCCGAGCGCAGATGGGCGATGGGGGCGAGCATGTCGTAAGCCAATTGCGGGTGCAGGCGCAT
>JACQED010000454.1 GCA_016200785.1 Chloroflexota bacterium | reverse complement strand
GATCGCCGATGGCTTCGTGCAGCGCGGCGGGATCGGGATGCCCCAACGCCAGCGCGAGGCGGAAATGGGCTAATGCATCCGCGTTCGCGTACAACGCGCGGGCGTGATCGCCGGCCAGTTTGAAATACTCTGCGGCTTCCGCCTCCTGACCGGCCAGATGGTAATGGTGCGCGATCTGGGCAGCCGAGGAGAAGCGCGCGTCCAAGCGGGCGTGCAGTCTACCCCGGCTGCGCGCGACGAGCGTCTCCGCGACTCTTCGATGCAGGAGCCGCCGCCGGGCGAGGCTTGTCTCTTCGTAAATGAGGCTGCGGAGTTTATCGTGGCTGAAGTCGTAGGCCGGCCCCTCGCCGCCGTCGCCACTGACTTCGTTCACGAGGCCGTGAGCGATCAATGCTTCGAGGGCCGTCACGGTCTCTTCGTCGCCGCGGCCGCTGGCCCCCCTCAGCGTCTCGAAGTCGAACGAGCGACCGATGACCGAAGCCGCGCTCAACAATTGCCGGCCCGTTTCGCCCACCGGCGCGACGCGCGAGTGGAGCAGGTCGCGCACACTGCCCGGCAAAGACCAATCTTCACCAACCGCCTTCGGCGCGCCCTGCCCGATGACCGTCAGGTATTCCACGACAAAGAATGGCAGGCCCTCCGTCTCGCGGTACAGTGTTTCGGCGAGGCGTTCGGGCGAGGGGCTATTGACGAGCGGCGCGGCGGCCGGCGTCGATCGGAGGGCCGACTGCACCAATTCCGTCACCGCCGATTGGCTCAAGCGCGACAGCGAGACGATCGTCCCCGCGCTGGCGCGCGCGGCGTCGGCCAAAAGACGGCGCAGGCGATGGCCGACGGGGATTTGCTCACTGCGCCAGGCAAGGAGGATACACAGTCTGCGCCCCCTGAGCCGCCGCGCGAGGTAGGCGAGCAGATCGAGCGAGGCTTCGTCGGCCCAGTGCGCGTCGTCGAAGAAGATGAGGCCGGCGGGACCGAGGCGCATTTTGAGGGAGGGCGGCGGCTCGCATGATGCCAGCAACATCTGGCATATCGCATCGAAGAAGCGCGCTTGAGCGCCGGGACTGTCGAGAGGAGGCGCAGGCGGCAAGCCGGGAGACTGGCTGGCGAGTTCCGGCGCAAGCCGAGCCGCCTCGCTCAACACGTGGGGAGCAATTGCGTTCAGCCAGCGATCGCGATCCGGCTCGGCGAGAGCCGCGCGCAGCGCCTCGACGAACGGGCTGTAGGCAAGGTTGCTTTCTCCTTCGTAACAACGCCCCGCGATCGTCGCCGCGCCCGCCGCTCGCGCGTAATCCACCAGGGCTTCGGCCAATCGCGTCTTGCCGATTCCGGCTTCGCCCTCCAGCGCCAGCACCTGCCCGTTCGCGCCCACTGAAGCATAAGCCTTGAGCAGAGCCGCCCACTCTGTTGCTCGACCGACGAGAGGATACGCGGGGGCGCGGGGGCGCGGGAGCGCCGGGGAGATGTCTCCCCTGCCCCCCGGTGTCGCTGCTCCAATGCTTCCCTTCTTGATCGCCTCGTAAAGCCGCGTCGTCTCCTCCAGCGCGGGCACGCCCAACTCTTGATCGAGAACCTTCACGCACTCGCGATACTGGCGCAGCGCGGCGGCGCGTTGGCCGGAGGCGGCATACAATTGCATGAGTTGACGATGCGCCGGCTCGTGCAACGGATCGAGCGCCAGCCAGCGCCGAGCAGAGTCAATGGCCCGATCGATCTGCCCGTTCTGGCTCTGCGCTTGTGTCAGCCTCTCCAGCGCGTCGCTGAGTTCGCGGCGCAGGCTCTCGGCCTGAAAGAATTGCCAGTCGTCAAACGCGGGGCTGTCGCGCAGGGTGAAGCCGGAGAGGAAGTCGCCGCGGTAGAGCGCGGCGGCTTGGTCGAGCGGTGAGAGGCAGTTGGAGCAGGCCTCGGTCGTCGGGTGGCCGTGCGTCAGGCACTCGGCCAGCAATCGGTGAAAGTGCTCGACGTCCAGATACAAGTCGGGGCCGCGGTTCAGGCCGACAGCTTCCCGTTCCACGTCAAGCCACGCGCCGCCCAGCGCTTTGTTGAGCGCGGAGAGGGTGCGGCGCAGGGCGGCCCGGGCATGGCTCTCGTCGTAGTCGGGCCAGAACAGCGCCGCCAGCGCCTCGCGGCTGTGGCTCTCGCCAGTGACGGCCAGATAGACGAGCAGGGCCGTGGCCTTGCGCGTGTCCACCTCGATGGGAACGCCGTCGAGTTCGACGCGCGGCGAGCCCAGAAAATGCATCTCTAAGCGTGGCACGTTGTCGGCTCCTCGCGTCCGGCACTTGGATTTTACTGCAAAACAGGCCGGATTGCTGGCATCGTAACGCTGGCCGTAACGATATCGGGACGGCCTCCTGCTATGCTGTCAGCAATAGCACAAAGATGTCGCATGTGGAGGGCAGCATGACTGACAGCAAACGCTTGGCCGGGGACAAGACGACGATGGGTGACGCGGCGGTGGACGGATTGATTACCGGCATCGGCGCGGGCGTGCTGATGGCGGCCGTTCTCATCGTGGCCGGGCTGCTGGTCGGAGACGGGCCCGGCGTGGTGCTCGGCCGCTTCGACCCCGGCGCGGCAGCCTCACCCGTCACCGGCGGTTTGATGCACTTGGCCGTGTCGGGTGTGTACGGCGCGCTGTTCGGGCTGGGCCGCAGGTTGATGTCCGGCTGGCCGCCTCTGAGCCGTCTGCCGGGGTGGCTCATCGGCCTGGCGTATGGGCTGTTGCTGTGGGCAGTCGCCCAGGCATTGCTGCCGCCGGGCACAGAATCGCCGCTGCGGGAGTTGCCAGCCCTGCACTTCGCCCTCGCCCACGCCGCGTTTGGGCTGACGCTCGGCCTCGCGCTGCCGAGGAAGTGAGCGGGACACGATTACATTTCGGAGACAAGTACATGGAGAAACAGAGCAGTCTTCAACTGAAAGACGGTTCCGAGATCGCGGTTCTCGGCGGCGGGCCGGCGGGATCCTTCTTTGCCTACTTCCTGCTGGGCATGGCCGAGCGCAAAGGGCTGAACCTGCGCGTGGATATTTACGAGCCGCGTGACTTCTCCGCCCCCGGCCCGCCGGGCTGCAACATGTGCGGCGGCATCATCTCCGAATCGCTCGTGCAGCATCTGGCCGCCGAAGGCATCAACCTGCCGCCGACGGTGGTGCAGAGAGGGATCGACTCCTACGTCCTGCACACCGACGTCGGCAGCGTCATTATCGAAACGCCTCTGCAGGAAAAACGCATCGGCGCGGTCTATCGGGGGCCGGGGCCGCGCGGGTTGAAAGAGAAAAAGTGGGGCGGTCTCGACGGGCATTTGCAATCGCTGGCCGTGAGCAGGGGCGCGCAGGTGGTGCGCGAGCGGGTGGATGGCGTGGCGTGGAGCGACGGGCGGGTGCAGGTGGAGACGCGAGGCAAGACGACCCGGGCCTACGACCTGCTGGCGGTCACGGCCGGCATCAACTCCGCCGCGCTCAAGTTGTTTCAGGGCATGGGCCTTTCCTATCAGCCGCCGCTCACTACCAAGACGACGATTCGCGAGTATTATTTGGGCGCAGAGACCATCGGCAAACACCTCGGCAGTTCGATGCACGTCTTTCTGCTCAACCTGCCGCGGCTGGAATTCGCCGCGCTGATTCCCAAGGGCGACTATGTGACCCTGTGCATGTTGGGCGAGGACATTGACAATGAGTTGGTGAAGGCTTTTCTGGATACGCCGGTCGTGAAGGACTGCTTCCCGCTCGAACTGCGCCAGAACCTCGACGAGGCGCACGCCTGCCAGTGCTCGCCCCGCATCAGCATTCGCGGAGCGGCCGAGCCGTTCGCCGACCGCATCGTGTTCATCGGCGACTGCGGGGTGACGCGGTTGTACAAGGACGGGGTCGGGGCGGCGTACCGCACGGCCAAGGCCGCCGCGACGACCGCCGTCTTCGAGGGCATCTCCGCAGAAGACTTCCGGCGGCGCTACTGGCCGGCCTGCCAGCACATCGCCGCCGACAACACCATCGGCAAGATTGTCTTTTTCGTGACCCGGCTGATTCAGGAGAGACGCTTCGCCCGCCTCGGCGTGGTGCGCATGGTGGCCCACGAACAGGGGGTGGAGGGCCGCCGCCGCCGGATGAGCACGGTGCTGTGGGACATGTTCACGGGGAGCGCGCCGTACCAGGAGATTTTCCTGCGCACTCTGCATCCGGCGTTCTGGCTTCGCTTTGGGTGGGATCTGTGCATGTCTCTGTTGGGGATTGGCGCGCCTCAGCGCGCAGACCGTCTGGGGCGCGGGGAGAAGCAGACCGACTTCAGCGCGCTGGGCAAACTCTATCAGCCGGGCGACGTTCTCATTCCCCAGGGTGAAGTCAGCAACGGGATGTTCGTCATTCTGGAGGGACAGGTGGCGATGATGAGGGAGCAAGGGGGGCAGGAGGTTTTTCTGGGGGTGCGCAGCGCCGGCGAGTTTCTGGGAGAGATGGCGATGTTGGAAAAGGAGGCGCAGACGGCCACGCTGCGCGCTTTGTCGCCGGTTCGGGTGCTCACGGTGGACAAAGAGAACTTCACCCGGCGCATCCACGAAGACCCCTCGCTGGCCTGGCGTCTGTTTCGATTGCTGTCGCGGCGCATCCGCGAGTTGAGTGAGGAGGCGGCGCTGCTCAAGCAGGAACTCGACCACTTGACGGAGAGGAACAAAGATGCCAGGTGAGGCGACCGCCGATGAGTGACCGCTGACCACCGACCGCCGTCGGCGGCCGAGATGAAAGGAGGTGCGTCACAGCCGAACGGCCAATCCTTTGCTCGTATCGTGAGTCATATCCAATTCACACGAAGGAGGAGGTCTAACATGATCGGCACAATCATCAGTCTATTGATTCTCGTTGCATTGGTCGCGCTGTTCGCCTGGCTCGCGCGCCGGGCGTGGGGCGCGAAACGCGCCTGGCTGAAATGGCCCGGCGTCGTGCTGGCGGGATTGTTCACGCTCTTGCTCGGCCTGTTGACCGCCGTCGGCGCGATCGGGGTGTACAAACTCTACGCGCCGCGCAATGTGCCTGTGCCGGCGGTGACCGTTCAAGGCACACCCCCCACTTCTGGGCAGATCGCGCGCGGGCAACACCTCGCGGAGGTGTTGTGTGTGGCCTGCCATTCGACGAATGACGAACTGCCATTGAGCGGTGGCGACAACCTGGCCGCGGAAACCGGCCTGCCGCTGGGCGATATCTATGGACCCAACCTCACGCCCGCCGGTGAACTCAAAGACTGGTCGGACGGCGAGGTCTTCCGCGTGATCCGCACCGGCGTGAACAAGGATGGCCGCGCCACATTCATGGGTGGGATCGGCTCGCGCCTGTTGAGCGACGAGGATACACAGGCGATCGTCGCCTACCTGCGGGCTTCGCCTTCGGTGCAGAACGAGACGCCGGAGTTCAAGCCGACGCTCCTGCTCGCGTTGTTCACGGGTGCGGGCCTGCTGAACTTTGAGCCGCCAGCGGCGACTGGCCCGATTGCCGCGCCGTCTAAGGCTGTGACTTTCGAGTACGGCAAGTACGTGGTGGACTTTGTGAGTTGCGACGGCTGTCACGGGCCGAAACTCTCCGGGGATGCACCGCCGTCTGCGCCGCCGGCGCCGAACCTCACGGTGATCCTGCCGCAGTGGTCAAAGGAAGATTTCTTCACGGCCATGCGCACCGGCGTGACGCCGAGCGGCGAGGAAATGGACCCGGTGGCGATGCCGTGGAAGGCCATGGGCAAGTTGGACGACGTGGAATTGGAGGCGCTGTACCTGTACCTGCACGGGCTTACGCCGGTGACGGGGAAGTGAAGAAGTGAAAAGTGGCGAGTGGCGAGTGACGTGGCCGTCACCCGCCACTCGTCACACCTAGGGAAAAACTCCGCCATGACCACTCAAACCACCCACGACACCCGCCTGCGCGGCCGCCCGCTGCTCGTCGCTCGCGCCATTTGGTTCGTGCTGGTGGTCCTGTCCCTGGCAACCTGGGCGGCGAGCCTCGGGCCGCGCTTCAATGAACTGCGCACAACCTGTGCTGGAGACGAGTGCGCGCTCCTGACCCTCTCGCCCCAGGAAGCGAATGCCCTCCGCGATCTCGGACTCTCCCCGGAACTCTATGCGGGCTACCAGGTGGGGATGGAAATCTTCAGCGTCCTTGTCCACACCCTGCTTGCCATGATCGTCTTCTGGCGCAAATCCGACGAGCGGATCGGGATTTTCGTTTCGCTGACGCTGGGGATGATGGGCACCGTCGTCTTCTCCAGCAGCTACTACAGCCTGTGGACGGTTTATCCGCATCTGGGCCGGCTGTTTGACCTATTGATGATCACTGCCGTCGTCGGCTTTGCCTGGCTTATCTATGTGTTCCCCGACGGGCATTTTGCGCCCCGCTGGGCGCGCTGGTTCGCTATTCTCGTCGCGGCCTACCTGACCGCGGCGACCATTCTTGCCGGCGGCTTCTATTCATTGTTTTTCACGCCGGGCGCACTGAGGTCATTGGCGTACCTGTTGGTGTTCGGCGCTATCGGCCTCGGGATATTCGTGCAGATCTACCGCTACCGACGTGTCTCCAGCCCGGCGCAGCGCCAGCAGACCAAGTGGGTCGTGTTCGGTTTCTTGATCATGATGCTGGGATCATTGGTGTGGGGACTCGGCGTCGAGCTCTTTCCGCCCCCGCCGGGTCCGGCGCGTCTGGCTGTGAACCTGATCGGGGTCGGCGTCACGATTCTGGCTATCGTCTCCTTCCCCATCAGCCTAGCCGTCGCCATCCTGCGCTACCGGCTGTGGGACATTGACCTCGTCATCCGCCGCACGCTGATCTACGGCGTGCTGACTGGCCTGCTGGCGTTGGCCTACTTTGGCAGTGTCGTCCTGCTGCAATCGCTCTTCCGCGCCCTCACCGGGCAAGACTCGCAGATCGCCATCGTCGCGTCCACGCTGGCTATTGCCGCGCTGTTCGTACCTGTGCGCCGCCGGGTGCAGGACGTGATCGACCGCCGCTTCTACCGCCGCAAATACGACGCGGCCAAAACCCTCGCCGCATTCAGCGCGACCGCGCGCGACGAAGTGGACTTGAATAAGTTGACGGAGCGCTTGATGGCGGTGGTGGAGGAGACGATGCAGCCGGAGCACGTGGCGGTGTGGATACGTCGGTCGCCAGTCGTCCGTCATCCGTCGCCAGTGGAGCGGGTAGGTGACTGATGACTAGCGAAACGCAGGCGGCGTCGGCACCAGCCGCTCAGCGGCTCCGGCCGTCGGCCTCGATCGTCGAGGCGCTCGACATCGCGCCCAACGATCCGCTCGTCGCCTATTTCCAAAGCGCACCCGGCGCAGTGGAGGTCGAAAAGTTGGACATGGACTCGGCGGCTCTCCGGGCGCTGAAGGCCGCCGGCGTCAAATTGACCGTCCCGCTCGTCGGGCAGGGCGAATTGATCGGCTTACTCAATCTCGGCGCGCGCCTCAGCGAGCAAGACTATTCGAGCGACGACCGCGCCCTGCTCAATACTCTGGCGGCACAGGCCGCGCCCGCTTTGCGCGTCGCCCAACTCGTCCGCCAACAGCAAATCGAAGCCCAGGCCCGCGAGCGGCTCGAGCAGGAACTGCGCGTCGCTCGACTCATCCAGCAAACGTTATTGCCCAAAGAACTGCCAGCCCTGCCCGGCTACGAAGTGGCGGCTTATTATCAGCCGGCGCAGGCCGTCGGCGGTGACTTTTACGATTTCCTCTATTTGCCCGATGGCCGGCTGGGCCTCGTCGTCGGCGATGTCACCGACAAAGGCGTGCCGGCGGCGCTGGTGATGGCCACCACCCGCAGCATCCTGCGCGCCTCGGCGCTCGACGGCGCATCGCCCGGCCAGGTGTTGGAATGGGTCAACGATCTGCTGTGCCCCGACATCCCGCCGAAGATG
>JACQED010000447.1 GCA_016200785.1 Chloroflexota bacterium | reverse complement strand
TGGCATCGGGCACATCCACGTCACACTCGGCCAAGATCAATTGGCGCTGGAGACGCCCTTCGAGCGTATTCTTCTTGTAAGGCAAATGCCCGAGGAGCGTCGTGAAGCACGCATGAGGATGCGCTTCGACGTAGCCTTTGGCCGTGCCATTCTTGAAGAGCGTGTAACCCGCCGCACGCAGGCGGTCGTACAACTCCCACCCCACTCGCATCCAGCGTTTGGCCGCATTCACATCCGACGGCGTGTTGTAAATCCCGATGCCGTGCCGGCGCAGTAGGTATTCGCAGACTTTGAACTGCGCCCAAACGGTCGTGTATGGCAGCAGGCCGAGGCGTTGGCGCACCTCCGGCTCTGCCAACAGGCGGCCATTGGGCGACTGTGGCGCATCCACCGCGCACACCGCCGACTCGTATCCGCCGACGACGGCCAACACTGCCTCCAGATCGCCCTCGCCCTGCGCGACGATCCGCAGCTTCTCATCGAGCACGGCGTAATGGATTGGCCGGCGGCCAGCGGTCGGGTCAATGCCGATGTAGACAGTCATTCCGTTGATTTCTCAAATCCGCCGTAGTATTGCCGGGCGAACTCTTCCAGCCGCGCCGCTTGGCCCCGATACGGCTTCATCCACGGCCTTTCTTCGACTTCACGCAATGTCGCCTTCACCGATTTGCCGGTGTGGATGAGATATGCGGCGAACAATGGGCGGACTCGATGGAGGCCCAATCGGCAGTGAAGAAGCACCCGGCGATTCAACTTCACTGCCGCATCAATGAATTGCGCGCCCATCCGCCAGGCGTCGAGCGTGAGTTCCTCGGCGTCGTCGGCCGGCAGCCACAGGTAGGCCAGCGGAAACGGCGGGCCGAACGTGTCCGGCCCGTCGGCGCGCAAACTGACGACGACGGTGATACCGGTCTGGTTCTGAAAATCGGCCCATGTCTCGGCGATCAGGTCGCCGCCGGAGACGAAGAGGTGGTCGGTGACCCAGGTCATTGGGCAGTCGTCAGCCTTCAGTTATCAGCCTTCAGTCAAGTGAGATTATACTTTCGCGTTGTGGCGTGAGCAAATCAAACGGCGACGCCGGGAGATGCAATCTCCCGGCTAAGAACATAGAAGCCCGGTGAACCGGGCTGGCCACGCCACAGTTGGCTTTCGGCCAACTTTCATGGTTTCAGTCCGGGAATTCCATTCCCCGGCGTTCGCTTTGACGACGCTGGAAATTGGGCTATACTTGCCGGTGGCGCAGAGGAATGAAAACTATGACGCTTTTCGCTACTACCGAGCAAATCCCGCTAACTACGGATGCCGACGGCGTGATTCGAGTCGGCAGCACTCGTGTCACGCTCGACACAGTTGTGTCTGCCTTCAATGACGGTGCGACCGCCGAGGAGATCGCCCAGCAGTATTCTTCGCTGAATCTGGCTGATATTTATGCGGTGATTGGCTATTACCTGCGCCGACGACCCGAAGTAGAGGTGTACTTGCTAGAACGGCAAGAAAAAGCCGCCAGGATACGGCGACAGAATGAGGAACGCTTCGATCCGCACGGAATACGCGAGCGGTTGTTGGCTCGCCGCGCCGTACAGAAACCGATGAGCGATGTTGCCGCTAGCGGCTGACGAGAATTTCAACGGTGACATCGTGCGCGGACTGCTTCGCCGCCAGCCCGATCTGGACATCATCCGTGTTCAAGACGCTGGCCTTTCCGGGGCAGACGATCCAACCATCCTCGATTGGGCGGCGCGCCAGGGGCGCGTGTTGTTGACGCACGACGTTTCGACGATAACGCGCTACGCCTACGAACGAGTCAAGGCTGATTTACCAATGCCAGGAGTGTTCGAGGTGGGCCGAGATACCCCCGTTGGCCGCGCGATTGATGATATTCTACTCCTGGCGGAGTGCAGTCTGGACGGCGAATGGGAAGGAGAGGTGCGTTATCTCCCACTGTAGCTGCTCATTCTTCAGCATACGTTTCCTACCACACACCTACGGAGGCTCCCTATGGCAAAGAAACTCGTCAAAAAAATCGTCAAGAAATCCGCCCGGCACGCTGCCGAGAAGGCGACCCGCGCGGCCAAAGCGAACGGCAAGGCCGACTCCTTCAAGTTGACCTATGCCACCATGTTCAGTCCGCCTGACCTGATGCACGCCAACTACGAGAAGGCGCTGGCGAAGATCAAGGCCGGCCTGGGCAAAGATGTCCCGATGCTCGTCAACGGGCAGGACGTGTTCGCCGCCGAGAAGTTCGAGAACCGATCGCCGATCAACACCGATTGGCTCCTCGGCACTTTCCAGAAGGGCACGGCTGCCGACGTGAACGCGGCTATCACCGCCGCGCAGGCCGCCTGGCCCAAATGGGGCGGAATGAAGTGGCAGGATCGAGTCAGACTCGTTCGGAAAGCGGCGGCGATGATCGAGAAGCGCGTTTATGAGATCGGCGCGGTGCTCTCGCTGGAGGTCGGCAAGAACCGCATGGAAGGCCTCGGCGACGCGCAGGAAATCGCCGACCTGATCTATTACTCCTGCGATCAAGTGGAAGCCAACGGCGGCTTCATCAAGCAGATGGGCCGCGATCCGCTCAAGGGCTACAAGGCGACGAACGTTTCGATCCTGCGACCCTACGGCGTGTGGGTAGTGATCAGCCCATTCAACTTCCCCGGCGCGCTGTGCGGCGGGCCGTCGGG
This sequence comes from Chloroflexota bacterium, assembly GCA_016200785.1. Classification (GTDB taxonomy): domain Bacteria; phylum Chloroflexota; class Anaerolineae; order Anaerolineales; family JACQED01; genus JACQED01. The sequence continues at coordinate 15,289 of JACQED010000447.1, read as the reverse complement.
CGCGGCGCTCGTGGCCGGCAACTGCGTCGTCGCCAAGCCCGCCTCCGACACGCCGTGGACGAGCCGCCTGCTGGCCGAGTGCTTCCGCGACGCCGGCCTGCCCGATGGCGTGTTCAACTACGTCACCGGCGGCGGCGGCACGGTCGGCGAGGCGCTGATCGACGACCCGCGCGTCGGCGGCATCACCTTCACCGGCTCGTGGGACGTGGGGATGAGCATCTACCGCAAGTTCGCACAGGGTGAATGGCCGCGCCCATGCATCGCCGAGATGGGCGGCAAGAATCCGGCTATCGTCTCGCGCCACGCGAACCTCGAAGATGCCGCGACCGGCATCGTGCGCTCGGCCTTCGGCCTGCAAGGGCAGAAGTGCTCGGCCTGCTCGCGAGTCATCGTCGAGCGCCCGGTGAAAGATAAACTCACCGAGTTGATCCTCGCCAAGACTCAGGCGATCAAAGTCGGCGACCCGACGCTGAAAGAAAACTGGATGGGCCCCGTGATCAACGCCAACTCGTACCGGCAGTTCGGCGAGTTCACCGAAGAACTTTCGGGCGCGGGAAAGATTCTGCACGGCGGGCACAAACTCGTCCACAAGACCGAGACGCTCGACTACGGCAAGGGCTACTACGCCGAGCCGACGCTGGTGGACGCGGTGCCGAACGATCATCGGCTGTGGAAGCACGAAATGTTCCTGCCCATCACGATGGTCACCGCCGTCGACTCGCTGGACGAGGCGATGACGATGGCGAACGACGTGAGATACGGCCTGACCGCCGGTTTCTACGGAAACAAGCCTGAGGCCGAGTGGTTCTTCGACAAGATCGAAGCCGGCGTGACGTACGCCAATCGTCCTCAGGGTGCGACCACCGGCGCGTGGCCGGGCTTCCAACCCTTCGGCGGTTGGAAAGGCTCCGGCTCGTCCGGCAAGAACGCCGGCGGCCTCTACTACGTGCAGTTGTACATGCACGAGCAAATTCGCACGTTGATCGAATAGCCCGTGCGAATTGGGAATTGCGAATTGCAAGTTGATCCTGACTCGCAATTCGCAATTCGCCCTTATCGCCCCGCTGCCGAAACCATGAATTTCGCCCGGCGTATCGGCTGGTATTTCATGTTCCTCGGCATCGCCGTTTTGGCGATCGCGCTGATCCTCGCGTTGGGCCAACAGCCGAGTTTTCGCACTTTGTTGATGGGACTCGGCTCGACGATGATCGGCCTTTGGTTCGCGTTGCGCGCGGCCAGGTCAGCCGCGCTGCTCAAGCCGCCGCCGCCACCGCCTCCTGCGCCGGCCGCCGCCAAAGCGAAAGGCGGCTTCAGACTCCCCCTGCCAAGTTTCGGCAAGAAAAAGCCGTCCCCGCCGCCACCACCGCCGCCGCCGCCACCGCAAAAACCGAAAGGATTGGCCGCACTGTTTGCACGCAAGCCGAAACAGCCGCCGCCCAAGAAATGACTCGACTTGCCTCTGGACTCGACGGCGTCACCTTTCGCTCTCACGGCGACAAACTCCTCGGCACGCTCTTTCGCGCCGCCGGCGACGGTCCGCGCCCGACGCTCGTGCTGATCCACGGCATCCCCGGCGTCGAGAAGAACACCGACATTGCCTATGCCCTGCGCGATGTCGGCTGGAACGTTTTTCAATTCCACTATCGCGGCTGTTGGGGGAGCGCCGGGAAATATTCGCTGACCGGCATCCTCGACGACATCGCCGCCGCGACCGACTTCATCGCGGCGCACCCGACGGTTGACCCGGCGCGCCTCGCGCTGGCCGGCAACAGCCTCGGTGGATGGGCCGCGATTGCCGCCGGGGCGCGCGACTCCCGCTTCCGCGCGATCGTCTCGATGTGCCCGCTGGTTGACCCGCGCGCCGTCTCGCTCTCGCGCGCCGACGCCGACGAGTTCGCTTCGATGCTGAACGGCATCACGGCGGACGAGATCGCCGCGCAGTGGGGGACCCTGACGCCACTGACCGATCTCGCGCCGGAATTGGCCGGCCGCCCGACTCTGCTCGTCGGCGCGGGGAAAGACGCCTTCTTTCCGCCCGATCATCTGCGCCCGCTGGCCGAGGCCGCGCCGGAGATCGAGTGGCAGACGATTGAGGGCGCGGATCACTCATTCTCCGCGCATCGCCGCGCGCTGGTGGAAATGATCGCCGCGTGGCTTCAAAAGGTGATGTGACACATGCCAATCCCATTTCCCGGCATGGACCCATGGCTGGAAGGCCCAGGCCTCTGGCCGCAGGTCCATCATGGACTGATCACGTTTCTCCAGATTGACCTCGCGCAGAAAGTCGGCGACAAATTCGCCGTTGCCGTCATCCTCCGCACCTACACCCTCACCGAGCCGCCGCCGAAAGATACGGAGGGCCTGCCCGATGTGATGGTGCTTCGCGAGCGCGGCCCGGCTTACACCGTCGAGGCCGAACATCCCCCGCTCGTCATCCCTGCCGCGCCGCCGCCGCCCGAAACCCCCATGCCGATCACCGTCACGCTGCCGCGTCAAGAAGAAATCGAAGAATACGCCCTCGAAGTCCGCAAGGTCGAGTCGGGCGAACTGGTCACGGCTATCGAACTGCTCTCGCCGACGAACAAACAGCCCGGCGATGGCCGGAAACAGTACGAAGAGAAGCGGCAGACGGTGCTGAGAACGCCGGCGCACCTGGTCGAGATTGACCTGCTCCGCATCTACAAGCCGATGACCTTCTTTTGGGAGAAAGGCGATCTAAGGAGCGATTACCGCATCCTCATCAGCCGTGCCTACAAAAGGCCGAACGCCGAATTGTATCCCTTCAACTTGCGCGATCTGATCCCGCGCTTCCCGGTGCCGCTGGAGAAGGGCGACCCCGACGTGACGGTGGACTTGCGCGCTCTGCTCGACGATCTGTACGACCGCGCCCGGTACGTGAAGATGATCCCGTACCGCCATCCGCCCGAACCGCCATTGAGCGAGAGCGACATGGAATGGGCTGCCGGATTACTTCGCGAACAAGGCTTGCGTTGACTCCCACGGAGTCCAAATGGCTAAGACCGCAGACGCCGTCGTCATCGGCGGCGGAGTGATCGGGGCGAGTCTCGCGTTCTATCTTTCCAAGGCCGGGCTGAAGGTGACGCTCGTGGAGAAGAAGCATCTCGGCTACGGCGGCACCGGCGCGAGCACGGCGATCATTCGCATGCACTACGACAACGCACCCGAGACCAGGCTGGCGGTGGCGAGTTACCCCGTTTGGGCCAACTGGGCCGACAACGTCGGTGCCGGCGACCCCGATTTCGAGAAGCGCGGCGTGCTGTGGCTAGTGGGCGAGGCCGACGCAGAGAAGATGCAGAAGAACGTGACGATGCACCGGGCCGTCGGCGCGAAGACCCAGATCGTCACTCCGGACGTGATCGAACGGATCGAGCCGGCCCTTGACACCACCAACGTCGCCCTCGCCGCATGGGAGCCTCAGTCCGGCTGGGCCGATCCGCTTGCGGCGACGTCCGGTTTCGCCGAGGCCGCGCACGACAAGGGCGCGGAGGTGGAACTCGATACAACCGTGGTGGACGTGATCCTCACTGCCGGGCGCGTGGTTGGCGTGCGCACCGATCGTGGCTTCGTCGACACTCCGGTCGTGGTGAACGCGGCAGGGCCGTGGGCCGGGCGCATCGCACAGATGGTTCACCTCGACCTGCCGATCAACGTCGAACGCCGCCAGATCGCCGTGTTCGACCAGCCGCCCGACGTGGCGCGGCAGAGCGTCGCCGTGGTGGATCAAGTGACCGGCATCTACTTCCGGCCCGACTCCGCCGGGGCGATCCAAGTGGGGATGAATAAGCGCGGCGACGAGGTGAATCCCGACGAATACAACCGCGCGCCCGACCCGGATTTTGCAGACACAGTTAAACGCCTTTTGTCAGCGCGCCTGTCTGCCATGGATCGCGGCGAATTCCGCGCCGGATGGAGCGGCCTCGTTGACATGACGCCGGACGGCAAAGCGATCCTCGGCGCGGCCGGCCCGCATGGTTTCTATCTCGCCTGCGGCTTCTCGGGCACGGGCTTCAATTTCGCTCCGGCTGTGGGACTATGCCTGACCGAACTTATCGTCGGCGGGCAAGCCAAGACGGTGGACATTGAGCCGTTCCGTCTTTCGCGCTTTGCCGAGGGGCAGCCGATACGCGGGGAGTGGGAGTATGAGGGCGGCGGAGGGTTCGAGCAGAGGCGAGAGGCGCGGGAGCTGTAGAAATTCGTTTCTCACCGCCGAGCGCGCAGAGAACGCGGAGAAAACCAAAGGCACACTGCGGACTCCGCGAACTCTGCGGTTGAATCCGGATTTCTCGGACCAACCGTTTCGAGTTCCAAACAGGTCAATGAGCAAGCTACTTTCTCTCTCCGAAGCAATCTCTCAGTTCGTCCACGACGGCGACACGCTGTACTGCGCCGGCTTCACGCACTTGATCCCGTTCGCCGCCGGCCACGAGATGATCCGCCAGAGCAAACGCGATCTCGTGCTGTGCCGCGCCACGCCGGACATCATCTACGAGCAGATGGTCGCGGCTGGGTGCGCGCGCAAGATCGTGTTCTCGTACAGCGGCAATCCCGGCGTCGGCTCACTGCGCGTTCTCCGCGCCGAGATGGAGGCCGGACGACTGGAATACGAAGAGTACAGCCACTTCGCGATGATCACCCGCGTGACGGCTGGCGCGGCTGGCCTGCCTTTCCTGCCGATCAGGCCGGTCGGCACGGAAGATCTGGTGCGCGCCAACCCGCAGTATCGCAAAGTGATCGATCCGTACTCCGGCGCGGAACTGCTGAGCGTGCCCGCGCTCAATCCCGACGTGGCAATCGTTCACGCTCAACGCGCGGACGCGAACGGGAACACACAAATCTGGGGCATCATCGGCGAGCAGAAGGAAGCCGCCTTCGCCGCGAAGCGCGTCATCGTCACCGCCGAAGAGATCGTCCCCGAGTCCGTCATCCGCTCCGATCCGAACCGGACGATCATCCCGGCGTTCATTGTGAGCGCCGTGTGCCACGTCCCGCACGCCGCGCACCCTTCGTACACTCAGGGCTGCTACGATCGCGACAATGCGTTTTATCTGGAATGGGATAAAATCTCGTCAGATGGAGAAGCCGTGAAGCGCTGGCTCGACGAATGGGTGTACGGCGTGAAAGACCGCGACGAATATTGGGAAACGCTGGGCGCGGAGACTCACGCGCGGCTGGCGGTGAAGCCGAGGTGGAGTGAGCCAGTGAATTACGGGGAGTATTGACACACCGGAGGCGCGATGCTCGAACAAATCAACCTCGACCAGTCGCTGTCCAGGACCGAATACCGACGCCGCCTGCCAGGGCTGCAAACCAGGCTGTACGATCTTGAACACGCCGTCTTCAAAGCCGGCATTCCGGTCGCCATTGTGTTCGAGGGCTGGGCGGCAGCCGGCAAGGGCAGCACCATTGGCGTACTGGCCGAGCGCCTCGACCCGCGCGGGTTCCGCGTGGTGCCTATCTCCCCGCCGCGCACCACCGAAACGCGCTATCCCTGGCTGTGGCGCTTCTGGCTGAAGACCCCGGCCTACGGGCAGATCGTCGTCTTTGACACCTCGTGGTATCGCCGAGTGCTGATTGACCGGATCAACAAGACCGTGCGCAAGCGCGAGTGGCAAAGCGCCTATCAAGATATCATTGACTTTGAAGAACAACTAGCCGCCGATGGCACGGTGATGCTCAAGTTCTGGTTGCACATCGGCGAAAAGGAACAGGCACGGCGAATCAAGAAACTGCTCAAGAGCAAACTCACTGCCTGGCAGGTCACCGACGAGGATGCCGCGCAGCACCGGGTGTATGACAAATATCTGGTCGCGGTCGAGGAGATGCTGGCGCGCACCGACACGCCTCACGCGCCGTGGGCCATCGTCGAGGCCACCGATCGTTACTTCACGCGGGTCAAAGTTTTCGAGACGATCATCTCCGCCCTCGAAGCTCGATTGGGCGATCTGGCGCCGCCTCCACCTCCGGCGGGCGATGCCGGCCGCGCTTCACGTCGAACGAAGGAGGCCGCCCATGCTTGAGCGAGTCAATCTCAAACTGCGCCTCAGCCGCGCGGAATACGAGCGCCAACTGAATCGTCTGCAGAATCAACTGCACTTGCTGGCCTATGAGGTGTACGTGCAGAAGCGGCCGGTGGTGGTCGTGTTCGAGGGCTGGGACGCCGCGGGGAAAGGCGGCGCGATCAAGCGCCTTACGGAACGGATTGACCCGCGCGGATACGTCGTGTGGCCGATTGCCGCACCCTCCGGCGACGACAAGCTCCGGCACTACCTCCATCGCTTCTGGCGGCGCTTGCCCGAAGCCGGGCAAGTTGCGATCTTCGACCGCTCGTGGTATGGCCGGGTGCTTGTCGAGCGGGTGGAAGGCTTTTGCTCCGAGGCCGCGTGGATGCGGGCCTACAGTGAAATCAACCAGTTCGAGCGCCAGTTGCTGGATTTCGGCGCTATCATCTTCAAGTTTTGGGTGCACATTAGCGAGGCCGAACAGCTGCGCCGATTCGAAGAGCGCAAAGGCACGGACTACAAATCCTGGAAACTCACCGACGAAGATTGGCGCAATCGAGGCAATTGGAAAGTATACGAAAACGCGGTCGAGGATATGCTTCTCAAGACCAGCACCCACGGCGCCCCGTGGACGGTGGTTGAGGCCAACGATAAACTGCACGCGCGCATCAAGGTGCTCGAGACGGTGGTCGGCAAACTGAAACGGGAACTGAGCTGATTCTGAACCGACATGGCTGCACGCAATCGATCGTCTCACACGAGCATTCCTCTCGCCCCCAACGGCCTGCCGGCGAGCTCGGATTGGCTTTTTCCCGAATACGACTTCGAGAAGATGACGCCGAAGAAACACTACTCGACGATCATTGAGCGCATTCTGGAACGCGGTCGTTGGGACGAAATCAACTGGCTGTTCGATCACTACGGCGAGAAGCAGGTCAAGCAATGGGTACGGCAACACGGCTTCCAGGGGCTGTCTCGAAGATCATTTGCCCTGTGGAAACTGGTGCTCGGCATCAAGCGCTACCGCAGACCGTGGTGGGCCAAAATAGATAACGCTTGGCCCTATTAGCGGCAAGCCGTCACCCCGGTGAGAACGTGAAAACGATCACCTCAAAAAGGCGCATCATTTCTATCCCTAAATCGCTCGCGCCACACTTTCAGGAGTTCGATCTGAGAGTGTTGGACACCCACCGGGACGCTCTGGTCATCACGCAGCGCACGCTGGAATTCGGCGATCTCGTCGAATTGCGTTGGCTGTTCAAAACGTATGGAAGGGAAGCGATCGGCGACTTCGTGCGGCAACGCGGTGAGCGCTGGCTGTCCAGACGGGCATTTTACTTTTGGCGGCGGTACTTCAAACTAAGGAACTGGAAGCGCGCGCCAATGCGAGAACTTCGAGAACAACTATGGCCGTTCTGAAACCCTTTCCCCACTGGGAAGCGCTCACCCGCAACACACGGCTGACGTTTGAACGATCCGCTGAACTGCCATTCATTCGGGAGTTTTATCTGGCGGGCGGCACCGGGCTGGCTCTTCATTTCGGGCATCGGTACTCAGTCGATCTCGATTTCTTCTCGACTGACTACGAAGTAGATGATAATGTGCGGCAGGCTGTCAAGAATCACTTTGCCGAACAGACCCTGATCGTCAAGAGCGACACCAACGACACGTTCGTCTGCGAATGGCGCGGGGTGGGCCTGAGTTTCTTTCGTCTTCAGCCTTTCCCGCTGGTGCTCCCGACGACAGAAGTGGAAGGCATCCGGCTTGCCAGTGTTGAGGACATTGGCGCGATGAAGTTGGCCGCGGTCATTGGCCGCGCCACGCGCAAGGACTTCGTAGACCTGTATTTCATCCTCAAACAGGCGCCGATTGCCCGTCTGTACGAAATCGCCGCCCAGAAGTACGCGAAGGTACGGGACTTCGCCATGAATTCACGGCGCGGTCTGGGTTACACTCTCGATGCTGAGGAAACTCCCATGCCTCGGATGATCAAAAGAGTGAAATGGGAGACGATCAGAGAGTTCCTCGAACAGCAGGCCTATGAAGCAACGAGGCAAGAAGTAGAACGGCTATGGCGATGAATTACTCCCCCTCTGAACTCATGACCATCACCGCCTCCCGCCTCCTCCACGACGGCGACGTGGTGTTCGTCGGCGTGGGGATGCCGAACCTCGCCTGCAACCTCGCCCTGCGCACCCACGCGCCGGATCTCGTGTTGATCTACGAGGCCGGCGTGATCGGCGCGCAACCGGCGCGCTTGCCGCTCTCCATCGGAGACCCGTGCCTCGTCTCAGGCGCGGCGGCGGTGTGTTCGATGTACGAAGTGTTCGCCTTCTATCTTCAACGCGGATTCGTCAGCGTGGGCTTCCTCGGCGGGGCGCAAATCGATCGCTTCGGCAACGTGAACGCGACCGTCATCGGGCCGTACGATCATCCCAAAGTCCGGCTGCCGGGGAGCGGCGGAAGCGCCGAGATCGCGGCCTGGGCCGACCGAACGTACTTGATCACGCCGCATCAGAAACGGCGCTTCCCGGAAAAGTGCGACTTCGTCACCGGCGCGGGATTCCTCACGGGGCGGGAGTCACGGCGCGCGACGGACATTCGCGGCGGCGGGCCGCAGGCCATTGTCACCGATCTCGGTGTGCTCGAACCCGACGAAACGGGCGAACTCGTTCTCACCGCCCTGCATCCCGGCGCAACCATCGAGCAAGCGGCCCAGAACACCGGCTGGGCGCTGAAAGTCTCACCGCATCTCAGAACGGCCGAGCCGCCGACAGCCGAGGAACTGCGCTTACTGCGCGAGGAACTTGACCCGCAGGGAGTGTATCTCAAAGGCGGCGCGTAAAGACAAATGATGATCGCCACACAAGACCGCATCGCGCTTCTGCGAAAGGTGAATCTCTTCGCCAGCCTCGACGAGGCCGCGCTCGGCACGCTGGCCGATCAAATGATCGAGCGCGCCTTTGATGCCGGGCAGACGCTCTTCTACGAGGGCGCGCCGGGCGATGTGTGTTTCGTGATCGCCTCGGGGCAGGTGCAGGTGGCCAAACAGGTGGATGCATCCAAAGAGGTCGTCCTCTCCGAGCGGCCGCCGGGCAGTATCGTCGGCGAGATGGCATTGCTCGGCGGCCAGCGCCGTTCGGCCACCGTCCGCGCGGTGGAACGAACCGTCACTCTCGAACTTTCCAAGCAGGGATTGGACGCCGTGATGGCTTCTCATCCCGAAGTGACGAACGAGGTGGTCAAAATACTGTTGGGGTATGTCCACTCGATGACGGTGCAGGTGGGGCACGCCGAACGGCAGGCCCTTGGGGGCGGGGACATGATTCGGGTTGAGGCCGGTCAGCAGCTCGGCCAGTATCGGATCGAGGTATTGATCGGCAAAGGCGGGATGGCGGCGGTGTACTCCGCCCGCGACACGGAGAGCGAGCGGCCCGTGGCGCTCAAGATATTGTCACTGCAACTCGCGCAACAAGAGGATTTCCTCGATCGTTTCCGGCGCGAGGCGGTTGTCTTCTCCGGCCTCAAGCACGATCACATCCTGCCCGTCTTCGGCTTCGGCGAACGCGGCGGCGTGACGTACATCGCCACTCAACTTGTCTCGGGCGGAACGCTGGCCGACCGGCTCGGCAAGCCACTGCCATTGATCTGGTGCGCGCATTACCTCGATCAGATCGCTGCCGCGCTCAACTACGCCCATGGCCGCAACCTGATCCATCGCGACGTGAAACCGCGCAACGTGCTGATCGGTGAACGTGAGTGGTGCTATCTGGCCGACTTCGGCATCGCCGCGCTGGCTTCATACACCGGTGATCCGCAGAGCGCGCCGACGCTCGAACACACGCAGGTCGGCACGCCAGCCTACCTCTCGCCCGAACAGGCGCGCGGCGAATTGGCGACGAAGGCCAGCGACATCTACGCGCTCGGCGTCGTGCTGTACGAAATGGTCACCGGCCGCACGCCGTTTCGCGGCGGGACGGCGTGGGAGACGGCGATGGCGCACGCCAGCCAACCTATCCCCTCGGCGCGCAAGCACAATCCCGATCTGCCCAAAGCTGCCGAGGCCGTGCTGAGACGGGCACTGGCGAAAAAACCCGCCGAGCGTTTCTCCCGCGCCGGCGACCTCGCCGCAGCGTGGCGCGAGGCCATCGGCATCGCCGAATCCGATCTGGCGAAAATGCGCCAGGAGATCACGCACGGCCCTCACCAGAAGAACGGCGTTGAACAGCCGCAGGCCGAGGCGACTGAGGCAGAATCTTTCGAGTCTACCGAACGCGTCCCGCCGCCGGCGCGCGTCCTCCCGGCGAGCGAGTCAAAGCCATTGGAGCGGCCGGACAAGGGATCTCGCATATTGAATCGTCGGACACAGATCATCCTCTACGGGCTTCTCGCGGTGTTTCTGATTGCGGCCGCGGTCAGCTTCGTCATTAGTTTTCTCGCAAAGTGACGACAGCATTCTGGCAAGGCGTGCTTGCCGGTTACGGGATCGCGATCCCGGTCGGGGCGATTGCGATCCTGATCGTGGAGACCGGCCTGCAACGCGGCTTCGGCATCGCGTTCGCCGCCGGCGCGGGCGCGGCTGGAGCCGATCTGTTTTACGCCACGATCGCGGCCGTGGCCGGCGCCACGCTTGCCTCCGCCCTCACGCCCTTCGCCGGATCGGTTCGGATCACCAGCGCCCTCGTCCTGCTCTTCCTCGGTGGGCGGGGGCTGTATTCTTTGTGGCGTTCCTCAATCCCTGACCCCTCCATCCCCAACCCTTCATCCTCCGCCCATTTCCGCACATTTCTCCAGTTTCTCGGCCTGACTCTCCTCAATCCCCTTACCATCGCCTACTTCGCAGCTTTGATTCTCGGTATGAAAGCCGGCGCGACGGCGACCGCAACGGCGCGTGCCGCCTTTGTCGTCGGCGCGGCGCTGGCCTCGCTTTCGTGGCAATCACTGCTGGCCGGTGTCGGCGCGGTGGCCAAGCGACACCTCTCGCCGCGCTTTCGCCTCGGCGCGAGTGTGTTCGGGAATTTGATTATCGCGGGGATGGGGGTGAGGATTCTGCTCGCGCTTTAGCCCGGCGGCGTCGCGGTGATGATGGACAGGCTGTCCGGGTCAACGCTGACATCCACCACACTGCGCGCAACCCAGCCACGGTCGCTCGATCCCGGCGGGAATTCGACGTAGAACCACGTCTTGCTCTGATCCTGTCCGAACACAACTGCTGTCGCGCCGTTCTGGAGACTGCCGATGCTGCGGTAGAACGGCCCCGGTCCTGAGTGAACTTTCGCCAGGTTGGTCCTCACGGTGACCAGAGCCGGCGCAGTCGGCGTGATTGAAGGCGTCTGCGAAGCGGTCGGCGTCGGAGTCTCGGACGGAGTCGGCGTGAGTGTGAAAGCGGGGGGCGCGGTGGGCGTGCTGGTGGCTGCGATCGACGGGATCGTCGCCGTCACGATCGGCGTCGGCGAAGCGCTGAGGCCGGGGAGCAGGCCGCCGAAGAAGAGAGCGGCAACGACGGCGACGAGGACCACGACGACGAGCAAGGCTGCCACACCGATCGCGCCAACGGTCAGAAGTGACGCGCGCGATCTCGGCCGGCGCTGCACTATGGTCTTCTCGAGGGAAGGACGCAACCCGCCGGGAACTTTCAGAAGAATGACAGTGATATTGTCGAAGCCGCCACGCTGGCGGGCCAGCAAGACTAATTTCTCGGCTGCCTGTTGGGGCGCGGCCTGCGCCACAATTGCGCGAATCTCCTCGTCTTCGACGAGATCGGTCAGGCCGTCAGAACACAGCAACAACGTGTCGCCATCCTGAAGCGGCAAGCCCTGACTGCCCGCCATTTGATCGGGAGTCTGGTTCGGCGCGTAGCGCAATTCGAGATCCGTGGGATCGTTGAGATCGTGGCCGAGGTAGCGCCGGATGACGTGGCGGTTGGGATGGCGCTTGGCTTCGTCGTGTGTGAGCAGGCCGGCATTGATAGCCTCCTGCACCCAGGTGTGATCCACCGTGAGTTGCCGGATGGCTCCGCCGCGCATCAAGTACATGCGGCTATCGCCGACGTGCGCGCCGTACAATCGCCGCCCGACGACGGCGGCCACAACCGCCGTGCTGCCCATCCCCTGCAAGTGCCGGTCGGCTTCGGCGCGATCGTAGATCGCCCGGTTCGCAGAGACGAGCGCCGACCGGATCGTCCCTGGAACGTCGCGCGTGTCGGGCGCATTGATGAAATGATCGTGCGCCGCGTGTACGGCGAGGTCGGAGGCGATCTCGCCGGCGGCGTGCCCGCCGATGCCGTCGGCCACCATCGCCAACGTCACCACTTCGGTCGCGTCCGCTTTTTCCCTAAGCGCCGCGACAAACGAACGGTCTTCGTTGTTCTTGCCGGTCTCGCCGGCGTGCGTGCTTTGAGCGACGATTAGGTCGGTAGTGTCTGAGAGTATCATGGCTTACGTTTCAGTCTATAAGGCTCGGTCGTGTCATCGCGGAGCGGCGCGGCCGAGCGTTCGCCGTCGGGGCGGATGATCGGCGCAGTATCGATCTTGCCGGCCTCGGCCGATCTCAGCCGGAAGCGCAGTTGAACGCGGCCCAGATTGATCAGATCGCCGTGACGCAAGGCCTGGCCCGCGGCCGTCACTTGCCCGAAATTAACCCACGTCCCCGACGTCGAGTCGGCATCGAAAATGCGGAACGTTCCTTCCGCGTCCATCTCGATCCGGGCGTGCAGGCGGGACACTGAGCGATCGGCGAAGCCGATGGCGGCCGAGGCCGGATCGCGCCCGAGGGTGATCGTCCCATCCGTCAGATCGATGAGCGCCTTCGCTTTGCCTGCCTGTTCCACCACCTCGAGATAAGCAGGGCCAGTGAGCGAAGTCGCGGAAATGCCCGTTGGCACAATTGTATGAACGCGCCTCGGGCGCGGCTGCGGCAGGACCCCGCTCGCCGCCGCCGGCGCACTGGTCGCCAGCGCGGGTGCGTCACGATCGACGAGCGCGCCGAAGAGATTGCCACGACGCCGCACAGCGATCGCGCCGGCGGCGAGAACTGCCAATACCAGACCCAACCCGCAGACCACAACCGCCGGCCACGCCAGCCCCGCGATCATTGTCGCCAGCGGCGAAGACTGCGAGACAGACGCGGGCACCGTCACGGCGACTTCGGCCGGCGGGCTGTCGCCGCTCAGGCCCAGTTCGTCGGTTGCCTTCACTTGTATTTTGTGCGTCCCGGCAGTGATGGCCTTCGTCAATTCCCACGCAATGGAATCGAACGGCGGGGCGGTCACCTCGCTCACGATCTGATCGTCGACGAGCAATTGCAAGCGGCGCAAATTTCGCGGATGAGCGTCGGGGAACGCGACTTGCACTTGAACGAGCTGGCGGGCGCGGGGGCCAGTGGCGGAGTCGTCGGCGAGTTCGGCCACCGCGTTGCGGACGTCGGGCGGCAAGCCGGCGATGGTCACTTGCGGCGGAAGGAGCGTCAGCGCGAAACCCGCCGCCTGGCTGGTGACGGCGCTTCCGCCGGGCGGCGTCACCGTCACCGCGAGCGAGGCCTGGCCCGAAGCGGCGAGCGTCGAACGATAGGTGAGACGATATTGCATCCGGTTGCCGGCGATCGTCTCGAAGGCCGGCGACAAATCGTCGGGGCGATTGAAATAGACGAGTTTGCCGCCCGATCCTTCGGCCAGGCGACGGAAGTTCGCGGCGCTCACTGCTTCTGGATCGATTCGCGCGCCGAGATTCACGGCGTACACCGGCACGCCCCCCTCGAGCGCCTGTTTGGCCGCGAGATCGATCTGCTCAGGCGCAACATCGCTCAGGCCCGAGGCATAGACGAAGACGGCCGAGGCCGCGCCGCTTCGCGGGCCGACCGGCCGGGCAACGTCCACGGCGTTCAGCACTTGCGAGAGAAACGCTTTGCCGGCCAGCGCGGAGGCCGAGGCGGGCGCGTAGCTCGACAGCCGATCGCGCACTTCAGCGCCCACCGTGCTGTGCAGGATCAACGGGCCTTCGGGGGTCAGCAGCGATACATCATCCTCGTTGTTTTGCATCCAGGGACGATCGACGAGGAAGTCGTCAATCGAGCGCCGCACGTATTCAAGGCGCGAGGCGCCGGTTTCGTCGTGTTTGTTGAATAGGTCGTCGGGGATCACGAGAAAGGCAACTTGCAGGCCGACCGAGACCTCGGAAACCGACACGCCGGGAACCGGCGCGCCGTTCTCCGTGAGCGCAAAGGCCGAGGCCGGCAAGCCCGCCATCTGTTTGCCGCTCCCGTCCCGCGCCGCGACCCGCACGTCCACCGTCGGGAAGGCGGAGGCATCTACCGAGGTAATGCTGACGGCCATTGGAGCAGGTTGGGCAATAAGGGAAACAGGGGAAAGGAAGGAAAGCGAAAAGGCCAGACTCATCAAAAGGGTCGGCAGACGGACAGGCGCGGGGCGGGCGAGAGCGAGGCTCACAGACACTTTTATAGCACCACTCGGAGAAAAAGACAAAGCAGAGGATTGTATAATGGTATGAGTGGCAACCTCGACGCCCTTCCCCAACCGCTCCCACCGCGAATCGATGACGGACAGAGGCAAGCAAACTCACCGGCAGGACTTGACCCCGCTCCTTCACGCGCGCTCGGTGGCAATCGTGGGTATCAGCCAACTGCCTCGCTTCGGTGGCTGGGTCTATAAGAACCTGCACGACTTCGGGTACCAGGGAAAAATCTTCGGCGTCAACCCGCGTTACACGACTCTATACGATCAACCCTGTTATGCCTCGCTGCGCGATCTCCCGGAACGACCCGATTGCGCCGTCCTCGCCATCCCGAACGAACGTTTGCTGGCGGCGCTGGATGAAGCCGCCGAACTGAGCATCTCCGCCGCAGTCATCTTCTCCAGCGCCCACTCCGATCCGGCCCCTTCGGGGGGCCAGCCCTCTCTGCAAGATAAGTTGGCCGAAGTCGCGCGGGCGAACGGCATGGCGATCTGCGGCCCGAACTGCATGGGCTTTCACGCCTTCGGGCAGAAGCTGGTTGTGTCCGGCTATCCGGTCACACCAGGCACGGCGAGCGGCGGCGTCGCATTCATCACGCACAGCGGATCGGTCTTCGATGCGTTCTGGCAAAACACGCGGGGCGTGCGTTTTAACTACGTCATCTCGTCGGGCAACGAGATCGTCACGACGATGGCCGATTACATGCAGTTTGCGCTCGACGATCCGACGACGCGAGTCGTCGCGCTTTTCCTCGAAACGATTCGCGATCCGGCGACGTTCGTGGCGGCGCTGAGCGAGGCC
>JACQED010000446.1 GCA_016200785.1 Chloroflexota bacterium | reverse complement strand
GGCAGTGGCGATGCTGAACGCCGCGCCTGAGAAGGTTGGGTCGGCGCAGAAACCTGTGGCAAAGAGGAAGGCGCTATCGAAAGCGCGCAAGTCGGCGGTGAAGAAGTCTGCCCAGAAGAAAAAACCGGCGAGCCGGGGGACGAAGAAGAAAAGAGCGACTGTCGGACGCAAGAGATGAGGAATATCCGTGGCTTTCGACCCCTGGCTCGCCGCCGAGAAGTTCGTCTCATCCGATCCACAGGCTCGCCGCGAGGGATTGGCGATCCTCGCCGGGCATCTCGATCTCCTCTTCTCGCCGCTCGTGGGCTTTCTCCTCGTCTGTCGCATTGACGAGCCTGACCTGACGCTGAGAAAACAAATCGCCTGCGCGCTGGCGCGTTGTTTCGAGAAGGACGATTCGCTTTACCTCGCGCCGAAAGAGACACGCGATAATCTCTCGGTGTTGCTTCGCCGCGCAGGCCGGATGCAAGTGGAGCGTTTTCTGGAGGTGCTCGGCGATGGCGCGGAACCCGGCGTGGCCGAGGCGGTGGTGAGACTGCTCGACCGTATCCCGGATGCGTCGATTCTGCTCACGAAAATCGCCGCCGACCGCCTCGCGCCGTTCGCCACGCGCTTCGCCGCCATCGTCGCGGTCGGCGAACTCGGCGCAGTGGGCGCTCTGCCTGCGCTGGCGGGACTGAAGACGCGCATCGAGGGACAACTCGCCGGCCAGATCGCGATGACCTTCGCCCCGCCGTCCAGCCCGGAAGAAGAAAAACTGATCGAGGCGCTGAAAACGACAATCGCGCGTCTGCGCGAGGATGGATGAATAAGTGAACGTGTCGCTCGGCCAGGTTGCCGTCCATAGTAAGCGCTTGTTATTGATCGATCCGGCACTGATCGACCACTGGACGCGGGACGAGTCGCTGGACGGTCTGTACGACGTGGCCTGCTGGGGGCGCGACGCGGAAATGCTGAGCGAGGCGCTGGGATGGCCGCTGCCTCACTTGGCCGAAAACGTCGCGTTGGAAGAGGCGCGGGCGATCTACGGTGAGGCGGTGCGGGTGCGCGGCGAGAACACGTGGTGGGCCGGGGTGGAGATTCGCGCCCACTCGCATTTCTGGCAAGGCGACGCTCTGGCCGAGTCGCAGGCCAAAGGCGGCGAGATTCTAATCGGCGATCTGCCTGCCGTGGTGCTTTCTCCGGGTTACGGCGATCAAACTCAGTATGAAGTGACCGTCGAACGCGAGGAGCAGTTCGGGCTGATCACGCGGCTCACGATTGAGTTTATTCGGGATTAGCTCGGGATAATCTCACGCAAAGCCGCAAGGGCGCAAAGACAGACATGGCGGCTTGGCGTCTTTGCGGGAGGATCTTCTCAGTAGAGCACTGAAGCCAGCTCCTGCCGGTACTCGCGTGTCAGCGGGTCGTCGTCGCCGATCAACTTGAAGAGCGCGAGCATGATCCTGCGCGGCTCGTCCTTGCGATAGCGCTTGTCGCGGCGCAGAACTCCGAGGATGGCGTCCATCGCGCCGCCGAACTGTCCGCGCCCGACGAGGCGCGCGGCCTGCCGATATTGAGCGTCAATCGGCGCGAGGGCTTCTTCGCCAGTGTTCTCAGCCTCGGACACAAACCGCGCCAACGGGCGCAAAGTTTCGGCCTCGACCGACTCCGGGCTGGCGGGAAACTCTTCGAGAAGCCGCTCGGCCTCGCTCCCGTGCCCCTGCGCGATCAGGGCGCGCGCCAATCCCAACGTAGCGCCCGGATGCGCTGGTTGAGCGGTCAGCAATTGGCGGAATGCGGTTTCGGCCTCTGCCCAGCGGCGTTCATTCAAATGGCGTTGTGCTTCGCTCAAAGCGGCGTCGGCTTTGTCGGGCGCGACCTGCTTGAGAAAGCGGTCCGGCAGGGTCCGCACCACGGCGCCCAAAAATCCACCACCACCGGCGTCTGCCTGGAGCGTTCGATCACCTCGCTCTGGAAAGTCTCCTCGGATAGTTCAATTACGTGATTGTTTGTCGCCATCATTTTCCCTCGTCGGTTGCAAGTAGGGCGGTATTTTACCAGAAAGCAGAACCGCAGATCGCCCGGAGCCTAATGCGCCCGCCACGCGTGCTGACTGCGGCGTTGATCTGTTCGTCGCGCAGTGCTACACTATGATCGACGTCCCGGATCATTAGGAAAATGCTCGGCCAAACCCTTGCCAACCGCTACAGAATTACCGCCCTCCTCGGCAAAGGCGGGATGGGGACGGTATATCGTGCCACCGACAAGCAGACCGGCCAGGAAACCGTGCCGGGCATGCGCGCCCGGGCAGCACTCGCGGACCTGCTCTCCAAGTCGGACCACAAGCTGAAATGCCGGCCGGCCA
>JACQED010000457.1 GCA_016200785.1 Chloroflexota bacterium | reverse complement strand
GATGGACGACGCGCGAAGGGCGCAAACCGTGACGCCGAAATCTTCGCGACGCGCGCACTTTGACTCCGACGGCTGGTGCGACACGCCGATTTACGAACGCGACGATCTGCCCGTTTGCTTCGAGGCCGTGGGGCCGCTGATCGTGGAAGAACCGACCTCGACGACGCCCGTCCCGCCGGGGATGCGGCTGCGCGTGGACGACTTTGGCAACTTGCAGATCTTCTTGGACACAGATTTCGCGGATTAACTTGGATTATTCGGCTGAATGAACTTCCTTTAAACCGCAAAGGCGCAAAGAGCACGAAGTTTTCCTCTTGCTTCCTTTGCGCCCGCCTGCCCCGCAGTTGTTCGCGGGGTCGCGTCTTCGCGGTGAGAAGATGGTTTTTGCGACTATGAAATTGAGTCAAGTTCTTGAACGACTGAAATCCCTGTCCAACCCCGACGCCGTCTCGGGCATGGCCCGCTTCGGCATCAATCCGCACAACACCTACGGTGTCTCGGTTCCGGACTTGAGAAAGATCGCGAAGGAGGCCGGACGGGATCACGCTCTCGCCGGACAACTCTGGTCGTCGGGCATCCACGAGGCGCGGATACTAGCGAGCATGGTTGACGACCCGGCGCTCGTGACCGAAGCGCAAATGGAACGCTGGGTCAAAGACTTCGACTCGTGGGACACGTGCGATCAGTGCTGTATGAATCTTTTCGACAAGACACGGTTCGCCTACAAAAAGGCGATGCAGTGGAGCAGGCGGCCCGAAGAGTTCGTCAAACGAGCGGGTTTTGCCCTGATGGCCTCACTCGCCGTCCACGACAAAGACGCCAGCGACGAGCAGATGGCCAAATTCCTGCCCGTCATCGAGCGCGAGGCCGGCGACGCGAGGAACTTCGTCAAGAAAGCAGTCAACTGGGCGCTGAGGCAGATCGGCAAACGAAACTCGAACTTGAACAAGGCGGCAATTCGAACGGCGAAAGAAATCCAAAAGTCAGACTCCAAAGCGGCCAATTGGATCGCCGCCGACGCGCTCCGCGAGTTGACGAGCGAGGCCGCTCGACAAAGACTTCGCAGATAGACGATGGCCGACAATCAGCAATCCGCAATCAGCAATCGGCAATCCCCCGATCCCTTTACCCTTGAAATCATCGCCTGCCAACTCCGCGCGGCGGCGAGCGAGATGTTCGTTGCAGTGGGCCGCGCCTCTCAGTCGCCGATTATCTACGAAGTGCTCGACTACGCCTGCGGCATCACCGACGCGCGCGGCCAACTGGTGGCCGAGGCCGAGGGCATCCCCGGCTTCATCGGCGTGCTCGGCGACGCGGCGCAGGCCATCCTCGACAAATACAGCGACGATCTTCGTCCAGGCGACATTTTCATCACCAACGATCCCTACGGCGGCGGCGGGTCGCATCTCTCCGACGTTGCCCTCATTGCGCCGATCTTCTTCGACGGCGAACTCGTCGCCTTCGGCGTGAACAAGTCACACTGGACGGAAGTCGGCGGGATGTCCGCCGGATCCTGGACGACCGACTCCACCGAGATTTATCAGGAAGGTCTGCTCTTCCCCGCGATCAGACTGTACCATCGCGGTGAAGCGAACCGAGCCTTGCTCGATCTGCTGGAAGTCAACGTCCGCACGCCGGCAATGACCCTGGGCGATCTGCACGCCGGAGTCGCCGCGCTCAAGGTGACGCAGGAGCGCGTCGGGGGCCTGTGCGCCAAGTACGGCGTCGGCGCAGTCAGAGCGGCCATCGAGCGATTGCTCGATCAGGGCGAACGCGCCGCCCGCGCCAGACTGGCCGACTTGCCGCCCGGCGCCTACCGCGCTTCCGGGTTTCTCGACGACGACGGCCTCACCGACGATCCCATCCCGATCCAGGTGGCCGTCACCATCACGCCCGACGAATTCATCTGCGAGTTCACCGGCTCCGCGCCGCAGACGCGCGGGCCGATCAACACCACGTGGAGTTCGCTGGGCGCGTCGTGCAAGGCTGTCTTCAAAGCGATCATCGATCCCCACCTGCCGACGAACGACGGAGTCTTTCGCCCGATGAAGATCATCGCGCCGCCGGGATGTGTCTTCAACGCCCTGCGTCCCGCGCCGGTCTCGACGTATTGGGAGTCGGGCGACTATGCCACCGATCTGATCTGGCGGGCGTTGGCCGAGGTAGTGCCCGACCGGCTCTCCGCCGGGCACTCGCTCTCGGTATGCGGGACGATCCTCACCGGCGAGGACGGTCATCGCCGCCGATGGATTCTCGTCGAGCCGCAGGCTGGCGGCTGGGGAGCAAGTGAGTGGGAGGATGGCGAGTCGGGTCTCGTCGTGGCGGGCGACGGCGAGACCTACAACATCCCGATTGAGGTGGCCGAGACGCGCTTCCCGATTCGGGTCGAACGTTATGCGCTCAACGAAGACGGCGCGGGCGCAGGCCGCAGGCGCGGAGGCCGGGGATTAGTTCGCGAGTATCGCCTGCTCGCCGAGGCGGAACTCACCGCCTCGTTCGGGCGGCACAAATTTCCGCCGTGGGGCGCTGCCGGCGGACGCGACGGCTCGGTCAACGCGGTCGAGGTGCACGACGGCGACAGACTGATTCTTCGCGCAGGCAAAGTCTCGCATCATCGCTTGAAGAAGGGCGATCTCGTCCGATTGATTACGGGGACGGGCGGCGGCTGGGGGAAGCCGGAGTGAGCAGAAAGATCAGCCACGAATTTCACGAATTTTACGAAGGCGGCGCATTCGAGAAATTCGTCCAATTCGTGGCAAAGATATTCCTCAGCGATGAGCGAAATACAATTCCGAATCGGCATTGACGTCGGCGGCACGAACACCGACGCGGTGGTGATGCGCGGGCGCGAGGTCGTCGGCTGGGCCAAGCGGCCCACAACGCCCGATGTCACTTCGGGCATCGTCGCCGCGCTGTCGGGCGTGCTGGCCGAGACCGACATCGAAAAGCCCTCGGTCGGCGCGGTGATGATCGGCACGACGCATTTCACCAACGCCGTCGTCCAACGGCGAAAGCTGACACGCGTCGCGGTCTTCCGGCTGTGCGGCCCGGCCACGCAGTCACTCCCGCCGATGGTGGATTGGCCGCCCGATCTGCGCGACGCCGTTCGCGGCTTCGCCGCGCTGCTCCCCGGCGGATTTGAATTCGACGGGAGGCCGATCGTTCCATTTGACGAGCGCGCCTTGCGCGAGGCTTGCCGCCAGACGCTGGCCTTCGGACTCAACTCGGTCGCAGTGAGCAGTGTCTTTTCGCCGGTCAACACGGAACATGAAACGCGAGCCGCGCAGATCATTCGCGAAGAACTCCCCGACGCCGCGATCAGCCTCTCGCACGAAATCGGCAGACTCGGCTTGCTCGAACGCGAGAATGCCGCGATCATGAACGCCTGCCTGCGCGACCTCGGCCAGAAAACGATCGCCGCCTTTCGCGAGTCGCTGGCCGATCTCGGCCTCAACTGCCCGCTGTACCTCGCGCAAAACGACGGCACGCTGATGAGCGCGGACTTCGCCGAAAAATTCCCCGTGTATACTTTCGCTTCCGGCCCGACCAACTCGATGCGCGGCGCGGCGTTTCTTTCGGCCCTGCCGGATGCCATCGTCGTTGACATCGGCGGGACGACGACCGACGTGGGCGCGCTGGCGCACGGCTTCCCGCGCGAAGCCTCGGTCGAGGTCGAAGTCGGCGGCGTGCGGACGAATTTCCGGATGCCGGATGTCTTCTCGTTCGGTCTTGGCGGCGGAAGCATCGTAGTGGATCAGCGCTCCACTTTGGGATTTGGGTCTTGGGATTTGGGGATTTCCGTTGGCCCTCTCTCCGTCGGCTATGAACTCACGACGAAAGCGCGCGTGTTCGGCGGCGATACGCTGACGGCGACCGATATTGCAGTGGCCGGACGGAGGGCGGACATCGGCGCCAGGGCCAACGTCGCCGATCTCGATCCGGCATTGATCGCGGCGGGACTGGCCTTCATGCTGGGCCGCGTCGAAGAGGCGATTGACCGAATGAAGTTGAGCCGCGACCCCGTGCCGGTGATACTCGTCGGGGGCGGGAGCATTCTGGTGGGCGACCGGCTCGGCGGCGCGTCCGACGTCGTGCGCCCGCCGCATTATCAAGTCGCCAATGCCGTCGGCGCGGCCATCGCGCAGATTTCGGGCGAAATCGATCGCGTCGTCTCGCTCCGCGACGTGAGCCGAGACGAGGCCATCGCCGCCGCCAAGCAAGAGGCCGGGGATCGAGCCATTGCGGCGGGAGCCGATCCGAATACAATCCATATCGTCGACGTCGAAGACATCCCGCTGGCCTATCTGCCGAGCAACGCGACGCGCGTCAGAGCCAAGGCCGTGGGAAACCTGAATTTGGAGGCCGCTTCCACGGCAGGCTGACCGCGAAGCGCGCGGCTGAACGCTGGTTTTCCTGGTGCGGAGGGTTCAAACCGCCCCATGATTCGCCCGGAGGAGATGAGCGATGGCAAAGAAACTGTACGTCGGCGTTGACCTCGGCGGGACGAGCATTCGCGCCGGCGTGGTCGCCAAAGACGGCGCGGTCGCCGGCCTCGACAAGCGCAAGACTCAGCCCGAACTCGGCGCGTCCGGCGTGTTCGACCGGCTGGTTGAAACCATCGAGGGCGCGGCGAAGATCGCCGGCGTTAAAGTCAAATCGCTCGGCGGGATCGGCGTCGGCGTCCCCGGCCCGGTGAACACGAAACGCGGCGTCGTTCGACTCGCGCCGAACCTGGGCCGAGGCTGGAACAACATGCCGCTCGCCAAGAAACTCGAAGACACGCTTGGCCTGCCCGCGTATATTGACAACGATGTGCGCTCGGGCGCGATCGGCGAGTTCACGCACGGGGCCGGACGCGATGTGAAAGACATGGTGGCGGTCTTCGTCGGCACAGGTATCGGCGGCGGCATCATCCTCGGCGGCCAGCTGCGCGGCGGCTTTCGCGGCGGCGCGGGCGAAATCGGCCACACCGTCGTCGCCGCCGACAATGGCATCGTCGGCAAGACGGGACAACCCGGCACGGTGGAGCCGCTGGCGAGCCGCACCGGCATGGAGCGCCTGGTGCGCGAGCAGGTCGCCCAGGGGCGCAAGAGTGTCGTGCCCGAATTGATCCAGAGCGTGGGCCGAGGGCGACTGACGAGCAGTGTCATCTACGAAGCGTTGAAGCAAGGCGACGAAGTGATGAAGGAGGCGCTGGCCGTGGCCCAGCACACGCTCGGGCTGCTCGCCGCCAACCTCGTGAACACGATTGACCCGCAGATGATCGTCTTCGGCGGCGGCGTGACCGAACGATTGGGAGAAAGATTCATCGCGCCCATCCGGAAAGTCGCGTACGCCAACTTCATCAACAAGCAGAACGCGCGGCTCGTGAGGATCGTCCCGGCGGCGCTCAAAGATGCGTCGGGCGTCGTCGGCGCGGCGGTGCTGGCGCGCGAGAAACTGTAGTCCATGCGCGAGTGGTTTCTTTCGGAACTCGATCTCGAATACGTCGCCCTGGGCGCGGCCATTCTCGGCACGGGCGGCGGCGGCAACGCCTATCTCGGCAAATTGCGCGCGTGGCAGGAACTGCGCGCCGGTCGGCGCATCCGCGTCATACCGCCCGAGGCGCTGAAAGACGACGACCTCGTGATCTCGGTGGGCGGCATCGGCGCGCCGACGGTGGGCATCGAGAAGATCGAGAAAGGCGACGAATGCTATCGCGCGGTGAGAGCGGTTGAGAAGGAAGTCGGCCAGCCGGCGGCGGCGCTCATGACCGACGAGATCGGCGGCGCGAATTCGATCGAGCCGATGATCGCGGCGGCGCTGGCCGACCTGCCCATCGTGGATGTGGACGGCATGGGCCGGGCCTTTCCCGAATTGCAGATGAACACGTTTTTCATCTACGGCCTGCAACCCTGGCCCGGCGCGTTGTGCGACGAGAAGGGCAACACGGTCGTCTTCACCGACGTGGTCTCCGCGCTGTGGCTGGAGAAACTCGCACGCACCGGAACGGTGGCGATGGGTTGCACCGCCGGCTTCGCCCTCCCGCCGCTCACCGGCAGGCAAGTGAACGACTGGGGTGTGAAGTATACCGTGAGCCAGGTGTGGCGACTCGGCAAGACAGTGATGGAGGCGCGGGCCGAGAAGCGCGATCCGGTTGCGGCGATTCTCGCGCAGGAGCGCGGCAAGTTACTCTTCAAGGGCAAAATCGCCGACGTGGCCCGCTGGACGACCGAGGGCTTCGCGCGCGGACGTTTGGAGATAGAAGGCTTTGACCTGCACGCGGGGGCGACGCTGCGGATTGAGTTTCAAAACGAGAATCTCATGGCGCGTGTGGACGGAGAAGCGATCGCCACCGTCCCCGATTTGATCTGCATCGTGGACTCTGAAACGGGCCGCCCGGTCTCGACCGAAGAGACGCGCTACGGCCTGCGCGTCTCCGTCCTGGGTCTGCCCTGCACGCCGCTTTTCCGCACGCCGGAGGCCCTCGCCGTGATCGGCCCGCGCGCATTCGGCTACGACGTGGAGTATCAGCCGCTTGGGGATTACGTGATGCCGGAACCGGTAGTGACTGTTCGAGACTTGGAGTGAGCCTCGTGGCGGCATTTACTTTGCCCTTCGACACCGGCAAGCTGATTGAGATATGTCGCAAGAACGACGTTGCCATGATCGGCGTATTCGGCTCAGTAGCCCGAGGTCAGGCCACGCCGCATAGTGACATTGACTTGCTCGTGCGCTTCTCCAAACAGAAAAGCCTGCTGGGGCTGGCAAGTCTAGCCATCCAGATCGAAGAGGCGATCGGCAGAAAAGTAGACTTATTGACCGAAGCCGGTATCAGCCCGTACATCCGCGACAGAGTCAAGCGAGATCTAAAGGTGATTTACGAATCGGTCGAGGGCGCGCCGCCCCTGCCGACGCCTTGAAAGAGTACCGCAATGCCTTCGCCATTCCCCGGCTTGGATCCGTATCTCGAAGGATCAGAAGGAGGTCATTTGCCATCATTCAATCCCTGATCCCCAATTACCGATTACCACTTCACAGGAGGAGTTCGCCATGTCCAACAAATCACTTTTCATCACCACCCTCGCCGCGCTGGCGCTGATCGTCTCGGCCTGCGGCGGCGCGGCAACCACTGCGGCCCCGGCGACGAGCGCGCCGGAACAGCCCACCGCCGCGGCACAGCCGACTTCCGCCCCGCAGCCGACGACTGCGCCGCAGGCGACGGCGACGCCGAAGTTCATCACCTTCGCCTACACCACCACTTTCCCAGACATTGACCCCAGCACCAGTTTCTCGAACGACAGCGCAGTCACCTCGAACATCTACGAGCCGCTGGTGTGGTACAACCCGCCGGGCAGTCAAGAGGTGCTCAGCCCCGGGCTGGCGACGAGTTGGGAGCCGTCAGCCGACAGCAAGACGTGGACCTTCCACCTGCGGCAGGGCGTCAAGTTCCACGACGGGACGCCGTTCAACGCCGACGCGGTGAAGTTCTCGATCGAGCGCACCAAGAAACTGAACGGCGGCGCAGCCTGGATCTGGGGGCCGGTCAATCAGGTCGAGGTCAAAGATCCTTACACCGCCGTCTTCCACCTCGACTACGCCGCGCCGCTCGACCTCATCGCCTCGTCGGGTTACGCCGCGTGGATGTTCAGTCCGTCGGTGGGCGACAAAGACGGCCAATGGTTCAACGAAGGCCACGACGCCGGCAGCGGGCCTTACATGATTGAGAAGTACGAGCCGGGGCAGCGGATCATCTTGACGCGCTTCACCGACTATTGGGGCGGCTGGAAGCCGGGCCAGTTTGACAAAGCCGTGCTGGAAGTCGTCGAAGACCCGACGGTGCGCCAGCAGAAGATCGAGTCGGGCGAGGCCGATTGGACGTACGAAATCCCGATTGAGAATCTCAAGACGCTCGACGACAAGCCCGGACGTTCCTCAAGACGGTGATGTCGGGCTACGCCACGCAGTCACACGGCGTCGTGCCGACCGGCATGTTCGGCTACGATCCGACGCTGTTTCAGTTCAACCACGATACGGACAAGGCGAAGGCGCTGCTCGCCGAGGCCGGTCACCCGAACGGCGGGTTCGAATTGACGATGACCTTCGCGACGGGCGACACGATCGAGGAACAGGCCGGAGAACTGTGGAAAGCCGAACTCGACAAACTCGGCGTCAAGCTGAATCTGCAACCGCTGGCCTGGGAGGCCCAATGGGATTTGGGCAAAGGCGATCCGGCCAAAGCGCAGGACGTCTTCGCGATGTACTCGTGGCCGACCTACGTGACGCCGTACGACTCTCTCTTCAACATGTTCCACTCGGAAGAGAAGCCGCTGTTCAATCTCGGCTACTACAACAATCCGAAGTTCGACGCGCTGATCGACGATGCCAACCAGTTGAGCGGAGCCGACAAGGCCGCCGCCGGGAAGAAATTTCAGGAGGCCCAGAAGATGCTGGTGGACGACG
>JACQED010000468.1 GCA_016200785.1 Chloroflexota bacterium | reverse complement strand
TCAACGCTCCCGCTCGATGCTCCCAACCAACAGGACGCTCAGCCAACCGCCAGCGCCCCAAACCCGAAACGGCTGCCGCCACGACGTCCGGCTTGCCGTCGCCGGTCACGTCCCATACCGTATACGCCGTCACCGCGGCGCCGGCGTTCAGCGCCGTGGGTGCGCCAAACTGCCCGTTGCCCAGGTTCATCATCACCACCAGGGAGCGGTCGCCGTAGGGCTGCTTCACGGGCGCCACCGAGGCCACGATGTCCGCGCGGTTGTCGCCGTCGAGATCCGCGCCCAGCACCTGCCACACCACCGCTCCGGCGTCCGCCGCCGCCGCGCCCACGCCAGTGAAGTCGGGCCGCACCAACGCCACCAGCACCACGGTCTGCAGTGCCACCGGCAGCACCTGGCCCGCCGCCAGCGCGGCGTCCGGAATGCCGTCTCCATTGAAATCGGCCGTCGTCGCCGCGCCGGGCCTGCGGCTCAGGATCGCCGGCGGCGCCGCGGCGGGCCCGCCGCCGGGGCTGCGGTAGCCGCACGCGGTGAAGTCCGTCTGCGCGTTCGCCTGGTCCCCTTCCACCGTCAGCAGCCGCGACAGGTTCAGGTTCGGATACGTGAATGAGGCCGTGATGCGGCGATAACTGCCGTCAGCCTGCAAGAAGTACGCGTTGCCGCGCTTGGCGTTCGTGTCGTTCGTCCTGAGGTGAGCGCTACGTCAACCACAGGTCCCCGCCGTCGTGCAGAGCTACTGGCGCGACATGTTCGGTGGAGCAGCGCGATTCTGCTTCCACTGATCAGGCAGCCAGCGCGGCAGCTCGCTCATGCGTGTGGCCGGCAGGTTCAGCAGCGTGTGGCCGGCAGGTTCAGCAGCAGTTGCGTCAAGTACAGCTGCGGGTCGATGTCATGTCGGCGACAGGTACTCGTCAGGCTGGCCAGGATGGCCGCCGTCCGGCCTCCCCGCGCGTTGCCCACAAACAGCGAGTTCTTGCGGTTCAGCACCACGCGCTTCATCTCGCGCTCGCTCACGTTGTTGTCGATCGGCACCGCGCCATCGTTGCAGAAGACGTTCAGCTCTGCCCACTGGCCCAGCGCGTAATTCACCGCTTCGGCCATCGGATGCTTCGGCAGTAACTGCTCCTTCCACCCAAGAAGCTTCTCCCGCAGGTCGGCCAGCACTGGCGCCGAGCGGGCCTGGCGCAACTCCAGTCGCTCAGCCGCCGGGACGTCCTTGGCCTGCCGTTCCACCGTGTAGAGTGCGCGCACCAGTTCCACCGCTTCCCGCGCAATCTCGGGAGCCGCCTTCTCCGCGTCAATCACCTTGCGCCGGACATGAGCCCAGCATCCGGCGCGCGTGATCTCATTGCCCGCCACCACGCCGTTGTACCCGCCGTAGGCGTCGGCCAGCAAAACCTGCCGGTACTCTTTGAGAAAGTGCTTCGGCCCGTCGCGGCCCCGATCGAGCGTGAAATCGAAAAGGTTGTAAGGACTCCCCTCGTCGCCCACGTAGACCCACATCCGCGCGTTCGCCGTTTTGCCCTTGCTCAGCATGGGCAGGATGGTGTCGTCGGTGGCCACCACGTGCGAGGCTCGCACCCGCTCCGCCATCAGTCGGTAGAGAGGCTCGGCCAGATCCGCCACATCGCCACACCAAACCGACTGCGTGGCGCGCGAGATCTCGAATCCCTGCCGCGCGAAGATATCTTCCAAACGGTAAAGCGGCAAATAGTCGGAGAATTTGCTGGTCACGATGTAAGCCAGCAACCCAGGTCCGGCCAGCCCTTTGTCGATCGCCGTCTCGGGCTTGGCCGCCGTTTCGATGCTCGGGCTGGCTCCATTGCTCTCGCAGGCCGCGCAGGCGTACTTTTTGCGCACGTGATGGATGCGCTCGAAGTGGCCGGGCAGATACTCGACCTGCCAGCTCTCATCGGCGCCGATTTCGTTGCGCTCGATCCCGCAGCACGGGCAAGCCCGCTGGTCCGCGTTTAATTCATGGACGCAAGTAGTGACCGGGAGATTCTCGAATTGGGCCAGGTTGCGCCGGCCTTTGCGACGCTGCACGCGCCGCAATTCGGCGGCCGGCCCGGCCGCGGGCGGAACATCGTCCGGGTGAACCGGCTTACTGTCCAACTCCCCGGCAAAGTCGAGCAGCATCTGGGCCAGTTCGCCGCTGGATCGCAGCCGGTCCGCGCGCGGACCGTAATACCACTTCTTATACCGATCCAATTCCAGTTGCAGGCGCAGCATGTCCACACGGAGTTGTTCGGCACGCTGTTTGTCCTGGTCGCGCTCCAAAAGCAGCGTGCGCACCATCGCCTTCAGCGATTCGCTGTCTTCGGGCAACTCGACGTACTGTGCGCCGGGAAACGTCACATATATAGAGACGCAATCAAGGTCGATATCGTTACGTAATTAGGCATTCTTTTGTGCGCGTGAGCCGGCGTCCGCGCCGCGTTCGTAGCGCGCCACGCGCTTCAGCCGCGATACATCGATACCGTCCAGAACCATCGCCAACTCACTGGCCCGCAACTCCACTGAGCGCGCGCCCGTTTCCACTGTGGGCAGCTTGAAAACGCCAGTCTCCAAGCGCTTGTACCACAGCACGAAGCCGTCGCGATCCCAAAGTAAAATTTTCAGTCGGTCGCCCCGGCGCGAGCGGAAAACGAACAAGTGGCCGCCCAGAGGGTCCTGCCCAATCACCGCCCTCACCCGTTCGGCCAAACGATCGAAACCGCAACGCATATCCACCGCTTCGGAGGCCATCCAGATCCGCGTGCCGTGCGCCCGATCGAGCGCATGCAAACTCGGCAGACCGGTCAAGCGCGCATCTCCAGCGCAGCCAGTACGGCCCGTAGATGGTGAGCGTCGAAGCCGGGCTCCACCAGCACGCTGCGCCCGGCGCCGAGGCGGATCTCAATGGCCTGGCTATGCGACGTTGTTGGCTGCGCCGGCTCTGCGGTCGATGGAACCTGCACTTCCACGAAGCGTTCCGTGCCAGACTGGCCCAGCCGCTTCTTCCAGGCAAAGAAGTACGGCGCGCAGAGCCCGCGCTCCCGGCAAAACGCCGCCACACTTTGGCCGCTCCGGCCCTGTTCCGCTATCAATCCGCGCCATTTCAACATTGCCACTCGTCCACGCTCTCGCATGTCTCAAGGGTGAGGCAGCACGAGGTCGTTCACAAGATGGGGTTCACGTAACGCTCACACAATATCACCGTCGACGCCGGCGCCTACACCGAAGCGTACGTCGGCATGACCCTGGCCCTTCAGGTCCGCAAGGAGCCCGTCGACAGCGGCGAGTATCCGGCCTCCACCTATATCGAAAACATCGGCGTGCGGCCGCAGATTGTCAACGACTACATGACGCGCGAAAACCTGACCGGCAACGGCGCCCGCTTCGTCGATCAGTTCCTGCAGGCCATGGCCGCCATGATCCGCTAGCGCGCCCGCACCAGCGCCTGGAACGCCTTGGCGATTTCAGGCGCTGCATCCGGCCCGACGGAGTTGACTTCGCCGTACCATCGCTTCTGCGCGCCGAAGGTGTAGGGCGGCTTCTCGTCCCACTGCGCCTTGGGGATGATGTAGCCGATCTCGTCGTTGGCCAGTCCCAAGAGCATGCGGTAGGGTGCGGCCATCATCTTCTTGATGGCAGGCTCCACCGGCGCACCAGGAAAGTCCGCGCCCGGATCGTCCGCCACCACACCACCGACGCTCAGCTCGGGATACATCTCGCCGGGGATCAGCGCCACCTCCACCTGCGGCTTGCCCGCGGCGCTCAGCCGCAGGTAGCCCACCGGCGAGGTGTTGGTCTTGTCCGCCAGTACCGCTTTTCGGCCTTTGTAGAGGTTGGCCTGCGCCGCCAGTTCGAAACCCGGGTTTGTGACCGGGATCTTCACCATCGCTTCGCGGTAGAGGATCTCGTCGATGTTCAGAGTCGCGCGCGTCTCGCCCCAGCCTGCGTGGATGTGATCAGCGACGTACTCGCCCACCACCTCGGCAAAGCGGAAGCTGTCCTTCGGTGCGGGCTGCTTCGTCCTTGGATCTACGATCTTCGCGCCCAGCGGCGACTGCATGCCGCCCACCGCACCGTTGACGAAAACCACTGTGCCGCCCTCCAGTTGTTCCAGGCGCGCGTACAGCCCCGCCGGCCAGTCGGCCGAGATCAGCGTGTTCTGGCTGCCCTGCGCCTCGGGATGGTTGGACCAGTTCACCAGCGTGGCGATGCGCTGCCGGTCCATGCCGTCGAAGGCCAGG
Organism: Chloroflexota bacterium; assembly: GCA_016200785.1. GTDB lineage: Bacteria > Chloroflexota > Anaerolineae > Anaerolineales > JACQED01 > JACQED01. The sequence continues at coordinate 459 of JACQED010000468.1, read as the reverse complement.
GCGACAATCTCCGGGTCGTGAACGAAGGGCGGCCGCGAATCGTCGTAGTATCCGGCAACGTCCGCCGGCGTGACCTTGACCGCACGCAATGTGGCCGGGCGCAGCGTCGAGATCGCCTCCGCCGCGGCGTCCACCGCGCTCTTCACGACGAAGGCGTTGTAAGTGTCGTCGATACCACTGACGCCCATCTTCGGCCCCCACAAGCCCATCGTGTCCGGACCTTCGTGGACGTGCGTGGAGGCGACGATGACGTCGGCGTCCTTGCCCAGCTTCGCCTTCACGCCCTCCCGCACCTTGGCCACGTCGTCCCAGAACAGGCCGATGACGTCGACGCCACAGACGGCCACGGGCCTGGCGCCGGCGCTCAGCGCAAGGCAACGCACCCAAAGGTCGTCGTGCATACCCGTGGCGGCGCGCCCCTGCGCGAATCCGGCGATCCAGACGGGCGAGCCCTCCTGG
>JACQED010000455.1 GCA_016200785.1 Chloroflexota bacterium | reverse complement strand
TTGAGGTTCGGGGTAAGGATTGCTTTTCGACACCAGTGGGCGGGTGGTGGTGTCTGGGTGAAGTCCGCAACACGACCGGCGGGCCGGTCACGAATGTCGCAGTTCAAATCGCGATGTCGGCTCCGGGTGAGACTGGCACGACCGCGACCGCCTTCGCCGCGCTTGATTTCATCCCGCCCGGGGCCTCGGTCCCGTTCGGCGCACTGTTCGCCGGGACGCCGTCGGGAACGCCGTCCGCCGGGACTCCGCAGAGCGATCCTCGCGCTGAAGGCAATCGCACTTACAAAGCACTCCTGCTGTCTGCCGAGTCGGCAGACGGGCTGGCTGACCGTTACGCCTGGTTCGACGTGGCCGACACGAGGCTGGCGCGCGCCGGGGAGTTGATCACGCTTGCGGGGACGGTGCGCAACGACCGATCAGATGAGGTCAATCGAATTGTTTTGGTGGCGACAGTGTACGATGCAGTCGGCCAGGTGACCGGCTTCCGCATCCAATCGCTCGCGGGCAGTTTGCCATCGGGGGGGAGCTTGCCTTTCGAGTTTCAGTTCAGCCCGGCCGGGGGCGAGGCCGCCACGTTTGCGGTCGTCGCACAGGGCCGGAGGGCCTCGCCATGACCCGCGAAGTTTACCACGCGACCACACCTGAAGTCCATCAACGTCTGAAAAATATCCTGCGCCCGATCTACTCCGCGCTTGCCCGAACCACGGTGCGCGGTCTAGAGAACTTTCCACCGAGCGGGCCGGCGCTTATGGTGACGAATCACCTCAGCCTGTTCGATCCGCCGGCGATATTCATCACCATGCCGCGCCAGGGCATCGTCTTTGTCACGACTAAACATCAGCGCAATCCGTTGATCGCCGCGATCCTCCGCGCCGCCGGGTGCATCTGGGTCGAGCGGGGCGAAGCCGATCGGGCGGCGTTGAAAGCAGGGCTGGACGTATTGAAAGAGGGCTTTGTGCTTGGTATCGCCCCGGAAGGCACACGCAGTCCAACACACGCGCTCCAAAAGGGCAAGACCGGCGCGGCTTATCTCGCCACTCGCGCCAGCGCGCCGATCCTGCCGGTTGTGGTGTGGGGCGTTGAAGAAATCAAGAATACGGCGAGGCAATTGCGTAGAGCACAGGCGACGGTTTCGTACGGAAGAGTCTTTCACCTGCCGGACGATGCGCGCGCGAAGGGCGAGGCGCTGGAAGCCTACACGACCGAGATCATGTGCCACCTCGCCGCGCTGTTGCCGGAGAAGTATCGAGGGTATTACGCGGATCACCCGAGGGTGCAGAAGTTGATAAGCGAGCAGTGATTTGTCTGCTCAGCCGTCCCCATTCCTCCAGCGACAACGTTTCTGCCCGCCGCGTCGGCTCGATTCCTGACGCCTTCAAAACCTCCTCCGCCGTTTTCCCTTCCAGCCTCAACCCGGCGGCCAGCGCATTCTTCATCTGCTTGCGCTTCTGGCTGAAGCCCGCTTTCACGACTCGAAAGAAATAATCTGTGTCGGCCACGTCAATCCGCGGACGATCGCCGAGGACGATTCGCACGACGGCGGAGTCCACGTCGGGCAGCGGGTAGAACGCGGCGGCGGGGATGCGCCCGACGATCGTCGGCTCGCCGTAGAAGTGAACGCTGACGGCCAACAGACTCATCGCCCCCGGCCCGGCGCAGATTCGCTCGGCCACCTCGTTCTGCACGGTGAGCACGGCCAGCGATGGGCGCGGATCGGATTCGAGCAGATGGCGCAGGATGGGCGCGGTGATGTAGTAGGGGATGTTGGCAACGACTTTGAAGGACGGCGGACGTCCGACGGCGGACGGCGGCAGCGCCAGAATGTCGCCGTGAATGATCTCGACGTTGCCGAATTCGGCCAGGGTCTCGCGCAGAACGGGGATCAATCGCCCGTCGAGTTCGACGGCGATCACGCGGCGCGCGGCGCGGGCGAGGTGGCGGGTCAGATTCCCCACGCCGGGGCCGATTTCGAGAATCGTATCGTCCGGGCCGACCGCGCCGGCCTCGACGATGCGCCCCAGCGCCTCGTCGTCAACCAGAAAATTCTGGCCGAGGCTCTTTTTGGGCGCGATGCCGTGCTGTCGCAATAGAGCCGGAACGCTCATTTTTCCGGCAATATCCAGACTATCCGATCGGCTGGCGGCGCCGGGGCGACGAGGTACACGTCGGTGAAACCGTACCACGTCTTGTAGTTGTCGTCGTCGTAGCCGAGGTCGAGCCACTTGCCTTTGATGCCGCTTCCGGTGTCCTCGGCTGAGCCGAAGCCATAGCCAATCACGTACAGCTGCGTGCGCAATGGGATCACCGTCGGATCAACGGCGACCATGCCTTTGGTCAACTGCTTGCCGGTTCGGGTGCGGCCATACCACGGCGCGGTGCGGGGCGTGCCCGAGCGCGCAGGCGAGTAGGACGTGACGCGCACGAAAATCTTGCGCCAATATTGGATCGTTCCGTCGGGCGTGTCGAGTGTGCGGATGACGATGTTCGTGCCGTAGCCGACGATCCGATCCTGCGGCGCCTGCGAAGTCCACTCTTGCTCGGTCTTCCGACTCGCTTCCACGCCATTCTCGTAGCGCACTCGGACGCGGCGTTGCGCGATGCCGCTTTGACCGTTCTTGACGACGACCGTGTTGTCGATCTCAAGATCGGGTCGGGGCTGGTAGGTCGTCTTGAAAGGTATTGGCGCGCTCTCCGACAGCAATGTTTCGACGACGCGCTTGACCAGGATCGGGCCGTCTTTGGGCAGAGGATCGTCCGGCGCGGGCACGCTGTAATCGAGTCCGACGAGGGCGACGCCGGCCTCGGCTAATGCTCGAGCGACCGTTTGGCTGTCGGGCGAAACGCGCGTGTTAAGCGTGCTTCCGTCCAACTGGATCGTGATTGGGCGGGAACGGCGAATGGTGACAGTCAGCCCCGGCGTGAGGCGCGCGTCGAGCGCGGGGGTGACGAGATCGGCGAGGTACACCATCATCCCGTCCTCGGTCAACGCGTCGCCGACTGTTTCGGCGGTCGAGGCCATGCCTCGCGACCGGCCCTCATCCACGACCGTGAAGGGCACGGAACGGCGCACGACGATCCGGCGCGGGGGGTTGACGTATTGTTGCCTGATGACCTCGGGTTTGAGCCGACGGTCGTCGGCGACGACGGCATCGTCCGGGCCGAGTTCGATTTGAAGATTGGCGAGTATCGCGGCGACCGACTCGCCCTGCACGCGTTCGTCAATGGCGCGTCCGTCGGCCTGCACTTCAACCTGGAACGAGCGCGCGATTGTGATCCGAAGCCCGTCGCGCAGTGGATCGGTCAGGGGCGGCGTCACGACATCCTGCGGCAAGACCTCGATCCCGGCGTCGTGCAGAGCGCCGCCGACCGTGGCGGCGTGCGTCGTCACGGCGCGCCGGTGGCCGTCCGCGTCAATTGAAACGGTCGAACCTGTGCCGAAGTAAAACGCGAGAAGCGCGAGGCCGAGAGAGGCGAGGATGACAAACTGGAGGGTACGAGGATTCTTCCACATGAGGCCCGCGGCGGCGCAACTCCAGTCCGGTGGGCCTGCGGCACCCCGGAGTGACTCACTACCGTTGCTGTCTTCCGACCCTGGCGGGGTTTGCGAGGCCCCGGCCGCGCAGGGCCGAACCTTCAACGCCACGCCGCCGCGAGAGGCATAATAACAGAGGCGAGGCCGGAAGGCAAGGAAAGCAAACGCTGAATCAAAACACCGCCCGAGGGCGGTGTTCTCCAAACATACAGGCGGGGAGAGTGGGATTTGAACCCACGAGGCCTTTTGAGCCTACACGCTCTCCAGGCGTGCCAGTTAAGCCACTCCTGCATCTCCCCGGTCACGACGCCAAAATTATAACACAGCCTCAGCCCGGAAACATCTTCGGCATCAACTCCGGCGCGTAACGCGCGGCCATATCGCTGGAGATCGAGTTGGTCTTGCAGATTTCCGCGTACAGTTTCGCGCTCGGGCGCGGCTTGCGTTCCTGCGTCTCACGATCGAGTTCCCACAGGCCAAAACGCTGAGTCCAGCCGCGCTCCCACTCAAAGTTATCGACGAGTGTCCAATAATAATAGCCGGTGATCGGCCAATTGAAGTTTACCGCGCGCCAGACCTGTCTCAAGTGAGTGAGCAGAAAGCGCGGGCGCTGTATGTCCGCCGGGTCGGACCAGCCGTTTTCGCTGATGACGATGGGAACCCTGAGATGCCGCGCCCAACGCATCATTTTGAAGAAACCCTCCGGCGCCATCGCGTTGAAGCCGATGTTGTCGAGTTCGTCGCCGGGCGCAAAGTGCGCCCGCCCGAAGGCTTTGGCGGGCTGGGTGAGGTCAAAAGCAACGTAGTCGCGGGTGTAGTAGTTGAGGCCGAAGAAATCCTGAGTCCTGGCCAAGCCGGGGACTGCCTCTGGCCGGCGTCCAATCATTCGAATCGAGCCGGTCGCGGCCGCGTCAGGAAAGACGCTGTTGAGGATGTTGTTCTGTAAGTTCGCCACCCACCGGTCGGGGGCAAAGTCAGGTCGTGCCGGCTCGAAGCCTCGCGTGTAGATTGCCAGGCCGACTCGCGCCGTGGGCTGGACGGCGTGGATGGCGTGGTAGGCCGCGCAGTGGGCTTTGATCAGGTTGGGCATCACGGTCAGAAGCTTGCGCGGGTCCCTTTTGCCCGGCGGCCACGTGCCCAGCACCCATCCCTGCACGGCCATGCCGTTTGGCTCGTTGAGCGTTACCCACTCATCGCACAAGTCGCCGAGGGCGCCGACCACTTTGCGGACGTAACGCTCGAACAGCCTGATCGTTTCGGGATTCTCCCAACCGCCCTTCTCATATATCCAGATCGGCAAGGTGAAGTGATACAGCGTGACGAATGGATCCAGGCCCCGCTCGCGGAGGCCCTTGAGCATCTGCCGGTATTGATCGAGCGCGTCCTCGTCCCAAACCGCCGGGCGTGGCTCGATGCGGCTCCACTCGACCGATAGCCGGTGCGTGTTCTGCCCGGCCTCGGCCGCGCGATCGAAGTCCTCGCGCCAGCGCCCGCCCCACCAGCCGCAGGCCGCGCCCGATTTGTGCCCGTCGGCGATTTTCCCCGGCGTGCGTTCCCACTGCCACCAGTCGCTTTGGGTATTGTTCCCTTCCACCTGGTAGGCGGCGGTTGCCGTGCCCCACTTGAAGCCGCGAGGGAAATAGTGGACAGCATCAGCCATAAAGTGTCGTCTTTCCCAACATTAATCGCCCAGTCGCACCGCTTCACACACGTATTCGCGCAGACCCGTATCCACATAGCCGACTGCCTCGGCGGTGCGAATGGAGGCGAGGTTGTCCTCGGCGACAACGTAGAGGGGGATAAGCCCGGCATTGAGGAGTTCGCCCGTGGCTGAAGCGACAACCGATTTGCCCCAGCCGCGTCCTCTGACTGACGGGTCCACGTAAACATACAATTCGGCATACCGCGGCGAATGCCAATTGACTCCTGCGGAAGCATACGCTCTGTCGCCTCGTCGCACCTCGTACCGTGACAG
>JACQED010000464.1 GCA_016200785.1 Chloroflexota bacterium | reverse complement strand
TGGCCGTGCGCGCGCTGCTGGAAGGCGACCTGGCAACCGTGCTGGCCGAACTGCAAAAAGGGCTGGCGAGCGACGAGCACAGCGCGTTTGTCGAGCGATTGAAATAGCCGCGCGTCTCGCGCCGTCGCTTTACGCTTTCGGAATATCCTTGCTCGGATCCACAAATGGCTTCTTCACCACCCTCGCCGTCGTCGGCCCCCACGGCGCGTTGACGACGAGTTTAGTTCCAAGCCCCCCGTATTCCACCGGCACCATCGCGTAACCGATATTCTTCTTGAGACTCGGCGAATAGATCGCGTCGGGCACGTAGCCGATCCGCGCACCGCTTTGGACGACCGGCCAGCGTTGCTCGTTGTGCTGAGAAACTCCCGGAACCGGTTCGCCCTCGATTTCCACACCGACCAGTTTGCGTTTGACGCCCTGGGCTTTGATGCGCTTGAGCGCAGACCTACCGATGAAGTCGGCCTCTTTATCCAGATCGACCAGCCAACCCAGGCCCACCTCGTAGGGATTGTCGTCGAGCGTCATGTCCGCGCCGTAGTTGAGGATGCCCGCCTCCATCCGGCGAATCTCTGAAGGCGCGATCGGCGCGATGTTGTGCGGCTTCCCGGCTTCCATCACGCGCTCCCACAACTCATCCCCCCGGCTTCCATCCCGCAGATAAATCTCGTAACCCACCTCGCCGCTCCAGCCGGTGCGTGACACGATCACCGGGATGTCGCCCAGCGCCGCCTCGACACAGCGATAGTACGGCATCTCCGAAACGCCCTCGCCGAAGAGGGCGCGTACTACCGGCTTGGACTTCGGCCCCTGAATCTGCATCGCCGACACGTCCGGCTCGGCGATGCGGATATTCATGCCGGAGTTGATGGCGACGCCTTTGGCCCATAACAACACGTCGCTGTCGGCCAGCGCCAGCCAAAAATGATTCTCGCCCAGCCTCAGCAACACCGGATCGTTGATGATGCCGCCGTTCTCGTCGGTGATGAGAACGTATTTGCATTCACCCACGGCGCATTTTGTCAGGTCGCGCGGCGTGAGCAGGTTGGTGAAGGCGAAGCCGTCCGGCCCGCTGATCTCGACAATGCGCTCGACCGCCACGTCCCACACCGTCACGTCGTGGCGGAGTTTCCAGTACTCCTCGACGAGATCGCCGTAGGCGATGGGGTGATACATGTGGTTGTAGACGTTGTAGACCGTTGCCCCGTATCGCTGCGTGGATTCGAAGTACGGCGACTTGCGGATGCGGGGGTAGAAGAACATGCGGGTCGTGCCCGTGGCTTGCATTGGTTTGTCCTTCGACGAATGGCGATGGGACACGGATTTCACGGAAGAGCACGGAATTGGCTGGAACCCGTCCGCGTTTGTCCGCGTTCTTCCGTGTCCAGTGAATCATGGATCATGAAGATACTTGACGGGCGCGCCTTCGGGCTCGCCTCGCCTCCCGGTTGTCTTCGGCCGCCGCCTCCCGGTACACGGGCGGCAATACTTCGGGCAAGGGCGCGTCGGTGGTGAGGCCGGATTTGATGATCCGCACGAGTTCGGCTTCGACGTGCGGGTCAGTCTGCGGCGAGGAGTACGAGTTCAGCCTGCGCTCCACTTCTTCCTTGACGCGTTGGCCGAGGTCCTTGCTGCCCTCCTTGGCCCACGACTCGCGGCTCAGGCGATCAAAGACCGGGCCGGGCAGGTAGAACTCCTTCGGCCAATGCTTGAGCGTGTGCTCGGCGGTGAGCATGTGCTTCTCTTCGATCAGATGCCGCACCAAGTCCACGGTGGGCAGGTCTTCCATCACTTTGAAATCGCGGACGAAGTGCAACGCCTGCCCGCACAGCTCGTCGTCGAAGACCAGTTTTTCGAGGCTGAAGGTGAGCACGTAATCGAGCATGCCCGGCCCGGAGACCGAGTTGATGCCCGCGATGGCCGCCAGCAAAGCACTGCCGAATGTCTCCGCGCCCGCCTGCGCGTCGAGGAACTTGCCTTCACTCAACGCCATGTAACTCTGCGTCGGCAGGCCGAGATGCTTGGCGACCTGGACATAAGCCGCGTTGAGGTGCAGAGTCTCGATCGCCGCCATCGGCGACATCGCGGTCTTCATGTGGAATGTTGCCGGAGCGCCGCCGAACAGCACCGGCGCTCCCGGCTTCACGCTCTGCGCCATCGTCAGCCCGGCCAGCACGTCGGCCACGTGCATCACCGTCGCGCCGACCAGCGTCACCGGCGCGATCAGGCCCATCAACGTCACCGGCACCACTTCGATCGGGATGCCCCATGCCACGCAGTCCAAGAGATTCTGGCACGAGTCTTCGCTGTAGCGATACATGCCGGTGGCCGTGATGGTGAAGATCGACATCGGCTTCGCGATCAGGTCGGCCCGGTCGCGCCGGAAGAGTTGCATCATCTCGGCCATGCGCGGCGTGCCGTGCTCGGTGAACGCGCCGGACACCACCGGCTTGATCGAGTTGATCAGGCACAAGTACAGCCGCCACGCGTCTGACACTTGCGGCTCGATGTCGTTCGTCGAAAAGGCCGTGGCCAGATAGGCGATGTGCGGCAAACCGTCGGCGAGGCGCGCGTATTCGACAAAGTCACGAGTGTTGGCGAGGCGCGTGTGGCCCGTGCGATGGTCGAGCACCTGCAAGCCGCTCGAGCCGGGGACGAAGTGGACAGTGTCGCCGCCGAGCGTCGTGTGCCGATCGCCGTCCCGGTTGTGGAGCGTGAAGGAGTGCGGAGTCGAGGCGATGGCTTTGTCCACCACGTCGGGCGGGAAGAGGAGGCGCTCGCCAGCGGCATCCATCTTCAAGCCGGTGTCGAGCAGTCTGGCGCGCAACTGCGGCCCGCGCACTTCAATGCCGATCTCGGCCAGGATGCGCTTGGCTTCGTCGAGGATGGGGGTGACGAGATCGGGGGGAACGACGGCGAGAGAGGGGCGCATTATTTGAAGTAATCGTCGGGATACGGCGCAACAACCGGCGCATCGTCGCGGATCGCCATGCCCAGCACCTCAGCCCCCGGATAGTAAAAGATGCCGTGCGAACGGCCGATGACGAAACCGTCGTGCTCGGATCGGATCACACCTTCGCCCATCGGCCTGCCCCACACATCCCGCACTTCGGCGACCGGGTCACCGGCCTTCACTCGATCGCCGGGTTCGACGAGATGCAGAACGATGCAGGCTTCTTTCACGCGTGGCGCGTGGCGCCGTCGTAATGGGAAGCCGGGGTCGATCACTTTGATTCCGGTGATCGGCTCCATCGCACCGTCGAGCATCCCGGCCCAGCGCAGCACGTTGCGCGTCCCGGCGGCAGAGGCCTCGACGATCGCGCGCTCGGGCAGGTGGCCCGTGCCGAGTTCGGCGGTGAAAGAGGGAATCTTGCCGACCATCAGGGCCGCGCCCGAGGTGGAGCGGTGGAGTTTTTGATCGACGTACTTCTCAACCGGATACTCGTTGACGACGGTGTGGCCGTAGGCGCGAATCATGTCACCCTGCTTCTCGGCCAGCGCCTCGGCTTCGGCGCGGCGCTGCTCGGCCTCCTGCCGGGCGTCGTACATCACGCGGTCGCGGATGACAAACGAGATCGATCCCGTCCAGGCGTTGTGGTAGTCAATCAGATAATTCGCGCTGGCGGTCATCTCGTCGAACAATCGCCGGTACGCTTTCTCCAGCGACGAGGGCGCCTCTTCGTCCGGGTCTTCGGGCTTTTCGGGCTTGCCGTCGGGCCACAGGCGGTTAGGGTCTTTGGGCGCGTGATACGGATGGCGTTGCATGGTGCGCAGCCCGGCCGGGTTGAGCGCGGGGATGGCGACGATGGTTCCCTTGAGTCGATCCACGAGCTCTTGGGTGACCAACTCATAAATCACCACCGGCCCGGCGTGCTCCGGCCCGTGAATGCCGGCGGTCAGCCCGATGCACGGCCCATCTTCTTTCCCCTGCGCGACGATGACGGGGAGAAACTCGGCGTGGCCGGTGGGATGTTTCAGCGCCTCCCACTGTCCATATTGAATCGTGCCCGGCTTCGAGGCTGCTGTTCCGAAAGAGATGTTTTTAGGCA
>JACQED010000463.1 GCA_016200785.1 Chloroflexota bacterium | reverse complement strand
GCCGTGCGCCTCCGGCGGCTTGAAGCCGAGGGCGTAGATTTGAATCAACTGCGTGACGTGCTCGGCGTGATGGGCGGTTTGAACGGCGAAGGCCAGAGCAAGCAGAACAAAGAGGTAATGTTTTTTCATTTGACCGACCCCGCCAGAATCCCCTGAACGAAATAACGCTGGAGGCTGAAGAAGATGATGAGCGGCACGAACATCAGAATGAACGAGGCCGCGCTGAGCAGGTGCCACTCGGTGCCGTAGGTGGACAGGAGTTTCGCGATGCTCACCGTCATCGGCAGGAGGTTCGGGTCTTGCACGAAGATGAGCGCCGTCAGGAGATCGTTCCACACCCACAGGTATTGAAAGATGGTCAGCGAGGCGATAGCCGGAACGGAGAGCGGCAGGACGATGCGCCAGAACACGGACAGATCGGATGCGCCGTCCATCTTCGCGGCTTCGATCAGGTCGCGGGGCAGGGCGGCGAAGAAGTTGCGTAAGAGGAAGATCGAGAAGGGCAGGCCATAAGCGGTGTGCGCCATCCAGATGGCCAGCAGGGATCGCGTCAGTTTGAGTCCGTTCGCCAATTGCAGGGCCGGGACGAACGTCATCTGAATCGGGATGACCAGCAGGCCGACGACGATCAGAAATACCCAGTCGCGGCCGGGGAATTTCAGCCAGGCGAAGCCGTAGGCCGCCAGCGCGCCGATCAGCACCGGCAGGGCCGTGCCGGGGATCGTGATCGCGAAACTGTTGAAGAAGTTGCGCGACAGGCCTTGCGACGTGAGGACTTCGAGGTAGTTCTCGGCGGTGAAGCGCAGTGTGGCGAACGCCATCCACCAGCCCGACCCGAAGATGTCGGGCCGGGGCCGCCAGGAGGTGACGAACAGCCCGACGGTGGGCACCAGCCACACCAGCGCAATCGCGATCAGGGTGAAATGCAAAAAGGATGAAGTGACCAGACGAGACAATCGCGCGCTCATCGCTCAGCCTCCTCCGCCCGGAAGCGGCGCAGATTCATGATCATCACCGGGACGATGAGGAGCAGCATGATCACCGCCACCGCGCTTCCGTAGCCGCCTTTGCCCGCCTCGAACGTCTCGGTGTACATCGTATAAGCGATCACCCGGCTGGCCCCGCGCGGCCCGCCGCGCGTCATGATGTAAATCAGGTCGAAGACTTTCAGCACGTTGATGACCATCGTCGTCGTCAACACGGCGATGGGCGAACTCAGCATGGGCAGGGTGATGCGCCAGAAGATGCTCCACTCCGTCGCGCCGTCCACGCGGGCGGCCTCGGTGATCTCCTGCGGGATGCTCTTGAGCGCCGCCGAGAGCACGACGGTGGCGAAGCCGACCCACATCCACACCGCCGCGAGGATCACCGAATAGGTCACCGTCTCGACGCGCCCCACCCACGCCACCGATTTCCACGCCGGGTCGATCGCCGTGATCGCCGCGTTCAGCAGGCCGGTGTTGGCGTCGGGGCTGTAGACGAACAGCCAGATGATGCCCGCCGCCGTGAAGGAGATGGCCATCGGCAGAAAGACGACCGCTTTGACGACGGCTTCGTAACGCACGCGGTCGGCGAGGACGGCGATGATGAGGCCCAGACTGACGGTGAGCGAGGTGAACAGCAAAAGCCAGATGACGTTGTTGACCAGCGCGCCGGTCGGCGGAAATTTCGACAGGTCGAGGAAGAACTGATCGCGGGTCAGCAGGCGGATGTAATTCTCAAGCCCCACGAACTTCTTCAAGCGGAGCCCCAGCCCGGTGTCGAAACTCATGCGGATCGTCCACAGCGTGGGATAGACGACGAAGAATCCCAAGAGCGCGAGGGAGGGGAGGACGAACAACCAGTTGAGCAGGTTGTTGCGCGAAGAGGTCATCGCCGTTGCCTCCTTTCAGGAGAGGGCAGGCGGGTTCCCGTCCCGCCTGCCCCACTTAGGGCCTGCCCGAAAAGTTACCCCGAAGACACGAAGGCACGAAGAGCACAGAGGACACTTAGTGTCTTAGTACCTTTGTGGTGAGGGCTTTCCAGACGTCAGTATTGTTGCGCGGCGAAGGCCTCGACTTTCGCTAGCCAGCCGTCAACGTCCTTCGGATTCGCGACGAAGTCTTGGAACGCGGTGAAGAGATAGTCGCCGCCCAGTGCCGAGGCATGAGGTCGGAAGCGTCGAAGCGGAAGGTCGTCGCGCCGGTGAGTTGCGCGGCTTCGGCGCGCGCGAGGTCGTTGGGGTAGACCTTCAGGTCAACCGTCTTGTTGGGCGAGACGATGGCCCCGGTGGCCGCCCAGATTTCCCCGGCCTCTTTGCTGGCGAGATACGCCATGAACTGGCGCGCCTCGGGCGTGTCGTTGAACATCACGGCCAGGTCGCCGCCGCCCACGACCGGCGATCCGAACTGCGGATCGATCTCGGGGAAGGGGAAGAAGGCGAGGTCAACGCCCGGCTTCAACGTCGGGAAGTTGCCCAGCGCGATGCCGCCGACGAAGCCGCCTTCGTAGTACATCTCCGCTTTGGGCGTCGGGCCGAAGACCAGCCCGATGCCGTCCACGAAGCCGGTGCCGTTCGCGCCCTCCGCGCCGCCGGCCATGTTCTTCTGATCGCCGACGATGTCCGCGAAGCGCTCCATCGTCTCTTTGACCTTCGGGTGCGTCCACGGAATCTTGTGGGTCACGAGTTGATCGTAGAGATCGGGCCCGGCCACGCGGACGAGAATGTTCTCGAACCAGTCGGTGTACGTCCAGCCGTCCTTGCCGCCGATGGCGAAGGGCGTCTTGCCGGCGGCCTTCATCGCGTCCATCACGGCGAGCAGTTCGGCCCACGTCTTGGGCTCCTTCAGGCCCAATTCTTTGAAGGTCGAGGGCCGATACCAGACAACGCTCTTGGAGTTGGCTTTGCCGGCGATGCCGTAGAGTTGGCCGTCCACACTGCCCAGATCGATCCACGCCTTCGAGTAGTTGGCCTCGGCGACTTCGGGCGGGATGACTTCCTGACCGACGATGCCTTGCAGTGGGACGATGTCGCCGGCGCGGGCAAACTCGGCCATCACGCCGGGGCGCGGCACGATCGCGATGTCCGGCGGATTGCCGGCCGCCAGGCGCGTGCGGATCACCGGCAGAAAGTCGCGCGCCTGCTCGTACTGTGTGGGGACGCCGGTCTTGGCGGTGAAGCCGTCGAGGACTTTCTGGAAGGCTTCCTGCTCACTGCCGCCCCACAGCGAGAGGACGGTGACCGGCTTGACCTTCGCGGCTTCGGGCGTCGCAGTGACGACGACGGTCTGCACTTGAGGCGTGCCGGCGACGACGACGGTCTGCACGATGGTCTGCGCCGGCGGCGCCGTCGCCGGGGCGCACGCGCCCAGGATCATGGCCCCGATCATCAGGATGGCCATTGCTGAAAATAGTTTTCTGGCTTTCATGTTTCTCCTCCAAAGTCGGGAATTGGAAATTCGGGCCAATTGAGAAAGTGACTATTCGACTGATTTGGGAACTGCGGCGATAGGCTCACCTCCTTTCCGGTCTGTCCGGATCACCCGATGGAGCAACGTTGCGGCTCGGTGTATGCCGGCGCGCGACTCGGCGGGGGGCCCGGCGTATTCGAGGCTGAGCGTTCCGGCGTAGCCAATTCGACTCAGCGCGGCGGTAAAATCACGCCAGAAATTTTCGTCGTGGCCTTCGCCGGGGAGGCAGTGTTCCCACGCTCGCGGCGGCGCGGCGCGCGTTTCGAGTCCGCCGTTCAACGCCATCTCGTCCGCGTCGAAGCGGCAGTCTTTAGCGTGAACGTGAAAGATCGCCTCGCCCAACGCGCCGATGACGCGAAGCGGATCCATTCCCTGCCAGAAAAGATGACTTGGGTCGAGGTTCGCGCCAACCGCCGCGCCGCCCGCCGCGCGCAAACGCAAGAGCGTGCGGGTGTTATGCGCGGCCTGCCCCGGGTGCATTTCAATTGCCAGCAACACGCCGCGATCGGCGGCGACCTTCCCGGCCTCGCGCCAGAACGGTTCGACGGACTCTTTCCACTGCCATTCGATCAAAGGCTGAAACTCCGGTTGCCAGGCGCAAGTGACCCAGTTGGGAAAGCGCCCCGGCTCGCCCGGTTCGCCGGGACAGCCGCTCATCGTCACCACCGTGTTCAGCCCCAATTTTTCGGCAAGGTAAACCGTGTCACGAAAAACTTTCTGCGACGAACTCCGGCGTAGAGGGTCAGGATCGAGCAGGTTGCCAGAGCAGTTCAGGGCGACGAGGCGTAGGCCGCGCCGGGCGATCGCGCTTAGAAATTCCTCGCGGGCGGCGGCACTCTCCAGCAGACGGGCAAGATTGCAGTGCGGCGCGTCGGAGAAATTTCCCGTGCCCGTTTCAATCGTTTCAATGCCGTGCGCCGCGCACCAGTCGAGCATGGCCTCGAATGGCAACTCGCGCAGACCGTCGGTGAAGAGGCCGATTTTCATTCTGTGCTACCCAATGGTTTCCTCGCCCCGTTCCTTTTCGTACACCGCTCTCCGGTCGCGCAAATATTCGGGGATGGGCATATCCCACCAGCCGGTCGAGGTGACGCCGCGCCCCAGTTCGCGGTCGACGATCACCTCGATCAACGCCGGGCCTTTCGTCGCCAGCGCGCGTCTAACAGCGGGCTGTACCTCGCCGGGTGCGGAGATGCGGTCGGCGTGCAAGCCGAAGGCGCGCGCAACCTCGCAGAAATTGGGCGAGTACAGCGTGCCGTCTTTTTTCTGAAAGTCCACGACCGTCGTGCGCCCGAAGTTGTGCGTCTGCCCGCCCTTGATCGAGATGAAGCCGGAGTTGTTCAACACCATGAATAGCGCCGGCAGGTCGTACATCGCGGCGACGGCCATCTCCTGCATAGTTTGCATGAAGTCGCCGTCGCCGGCGCAGCCGACGACCTGCCGGCCGGGGTGCGCCAGTTGCGCGCCGATAGCCGCCGGGACGGTGAAGCCCATCGTGCTGAAACCGCCGCTGGTGATGTGGGTGCGCGGCTCGTAAACCGGGAAGACCTGCCGCACGATGCCCTGCGCCAGCCCCGCGCCCGAGGTCACGATCGCCTCGCGGTCGAGGACGGTGCGCAGTTCCTTCATCACCCGCGCCATTGTCGCCGGCGTCGCGTCGGAGTCGCGAAGCGTGCCGAGGGCGCGATCCCATTCGGCCTTCTTCGCTTGAACGTCGGCGAAGTAGTTCGTTGATTGGTAATTCTTCGCCTTGCCCGCTTGCCGAACTGCGTCGAGCAAATCCGTCAGCCCGGCCTTTGCGTCGGCGACGAGGCCGATCTCGGCCGGGTAGTTCTTGCCGATCTCGCTCGGATCAATGTCGAGATGAATCAATTTCGTCGGCGGGATAGTGTAAGTGACGCCCTGCCGGAACGACGACGAGGTCCAATCCACGAAGCGGCAACCGACGGCGAGGAGGACGTCGGCGGACGAGGCCAGTTGGTTGCCGCAGTGGCTGGCCTGCGTGCCGACGCCCCACGCATTCAACGGGTGATCTTCGGGGATCGCGCCCTTGCCCTGCCAGGTCGTCACCACCGCCGCGCCGAGATGCTCGGCCAGCGCGACGAGTTCTTTGGCCGCCGCCGAGAGGATCACACCGCCGCCGGCGACGATGACCGGGCGCTTCGCCTCGTAAAGCAATCGCGCGGCCTGTTGCGTGAGATCGGCATCGGGGCGTGGGCGGGCGTCTGGCACGCGCCGGTCGAAGTCGGGAATTTCCACGTCGGCGGCGTCGGCCTGCACGTCCATCGGCAGATCGAGATGCACCGGGCCGGGGCGTCCGCTCAACATCGTATTGAAAGCGCGGTGCATGATGTGCGGGAGAGCCTCCACCGAGACGGCGAGATATTGCCGTTTGCTCACCGGCTCGAAGATGCGGGTGTTGTTCGTCTCCTGCGCGCGGTCGAGTTCCTGCATCACCGCGTGGCCGCGCATGTAGGTGTGGGTGGAGCCGGTGAGCAGAAGCACGGCGCTCGAGTCCACGAAGGCGGTCGCCATGCCGATGATGGTGTTGGTCGATCCGGGGCCGATGGAGGTGAACGCGGCCAGCGGCCTGCCGGTCACGCGGAAGTAGCCGTCGGCGACGTGCACCGCCGATTGTTCGTGCATGACCATCATCGTCGTGAGTAGGAGGCGACCATGTGCGCTCCGCGCCATGTCGCCCCACCCTGCGTCGAGAAAGGCGTCGGTCAGGCACCAACTGCCGTGGCCGGGGATGCCGATCGCGTAAGGCACACCGGCCTTCACGAGCGATTGAGCGATGATTTGAGCGCCAGTCAGTCTCATAGTCCAAACACTCCATGTTTCACCACCGGCCCCGACTTCCACAAATCCAATTCCCTCAATCCCCTGACGCCGCGTTGATGCACCGGATCGTCCGGCGAAAGAGGGAGCGGGATGGCGCGGCCCGTGGCCGCCGAAGCGTACGCGGCGAGGACGGCTTCCAGAGAGCGCAGACCGGCTTCGGCGGGGGCAATCGGCTCGCGGCCGGCGCGGATCGCTTCCACAAAATCGGCGTGAAGGCGCGCGAAGTTGTCCATCGGGCGGCCGCCGCGCGGATCGAAAGTCTGCCGACCCCGACGGTTGACCAGCGTGAAACTCTCCAGACGAGTGAAGGGGCCGGTGTCGTAGTTCTGATAGAAGGCCATGATGCGCCCTTCGGCGCCGCTGATCTCCAACCCGCCCGGCCCGCCGCCCCACCACATGTTCACCGTTGCATAGCCGTCGTCGAAGTAATAGTTCACGAGGGTGAAATCTTCCACCGCTTCGCCGGCGTGATCGAGATTGTCCACCACCGCGCTCACGGCGCGGATCGGCGCGGCCATCAAGAACTCCGCGAGGTACACCGCGTGCACCATGTCCATGAGAATGCCGCCGCCCGCCTCTGCCGGGTCGTGCCGCCATTGCGGGCGGTATTCGGACGCGCCCGGGCTATCGGGCATGCCGAGAAAATTCAGCGTGACGTGCCGCAGGCGGCCAATCGCGCCTTCGGCGATCAACTTGCGCGCCAGTTCGTACTCAGGGTAGTAGAGATAGTTGTGCACCATGCCGTAGCGCAGATTCGCGGCGCGCATCGCGTCAATCATCGCCCGCGCCTCGGCGGGCACGGTGGCGATGGGCTTCTCGCTGATGACGTGAACCCCGGCCCGCGCGCACGCCTCGACGATAGGGCGGCGAATCTTCTGCGGCACGGTCAGCACGGCGTAATCCACGCCCGCCGCCAGAAGCGCGCGATGGTCGGCGAAGCAGGCCGCGTCGGGCAGGCCGAGCAGGGCCTGCACTTTCTTGCGCCGGGCCTCCGTCGGATCTGCGATGGCCGTCACCCGCGCGCCGTCCAGCCCGCACAAGGTGGGTGCGTGATCGTTGAAGGTGATGTTGCCACAGCCAATGAGGCCGACTTTGAGCGGTGTGTTCATAAGAGATATAACCACGAAGGCGCGAAGGCACGAAGAAAACTTTGTGCGCTTGGTGCCTTCGTGCCTTTGTGGTAAGGGTCTCAGAAACCCCCATGCGCCTTGACGAAGTCGAGCGCCTCTTGCTCGTAAGGCATGTCGTTGGCGCAGGCGTGACGGGTGACGACAATCGCGCCGGTCGCGTTGCCAAAGCGCGCGCACTTGCGCCAGTCCCAGCCGCGCCGATAGCCGTACAGAAATCCGGACACAAATGCGTCGCCCGCGCCGATGGCGTTGAGTATCTCCACCGGAAACGGTAGCGCGTCGATCCGATCTCCATCGGCAAAGACGGTCGAGCCGCGCTGACCGCGTTTGACGATCAATGCTCGCAAGTTCCTCCCGACTTTCAGGAGTCGCCTCGTCGCGGCCTCCACATCGGACTCGTCGGCGGCGGCTTTGATCTCCTCTTCGGTTCCCACGACGAGATCGGCAACGGCGACGACACGCCGCAGGATCGGGCCGAAGGCGCCCGAGTCGTCCCACAGCGTGGGGCGGCAGTCGAGGTCGAGCATGACCGTCGCGCCAGCCGCCTGCGCGTTCTCCGCCGCCGCCGTCGTCGCGCTCGCGCTTGGTTCGCGCGAGAACCCGGTGCCGGAGACGAAAAGAATCTGCGTCTGATCGAGCGGCGCGGCGCGCATGTCGTCGAGATCGAGATGGATGTCGGCGCAGTTCTCGCGGTAAAAGGTCATCGGAAATTTATCGGGCGGCTCGATGCCCAGCACGACCAATCCGCTCAGGTGGCGCGCGTCGCGCGTGACGGCCTCGACGCTCACTCCCTCGGTTTCGAGGAAGTGCATGATGAAATCGCCCAATGGCTCCATGCCGACGCGCGTCAGGATGGCCGAGCGCAAACCTAGCCGCCGCGTCCCGACCGCCACGTTCGCCGGACAGCCGCCGACGTAAACGTTGAATGACTTGGCGTGTTTAAGCGGCTGGCCGATGTCGTTGCTGTAAAAGTCCACGGCACAGCGGCCAACCGTGAGAATGTCTAATCGTCTTTCGGGGTTTTCCCGTTCCACTATTTTCGCCTATACTATGTCTATGGAAATTGCCAGTGAACTCAAGCAAACGCTCGCGCAATTCCTCGAACTGTGCCGTGAGTTCGGTATCCATCCACGTCTCATCGGCGGATTGGCAGTGCGAGGCTTGGCCCGTCGAAAGCGATTCACTCACGATATCGATCTCGCTATCAGTCGTCATGATAAACCCAACCTGATCGCTCTACTCAAACAGATGGGCTTTGAATATCAGGATCAAACGCAGTTTGAAGGTATCAAAGCAAGCAAGCGCATCGGCGAAATGGCGGTTGAGATCCATGTTTCGGTCGAGCGGCTGTGGGACATGACTTCCAACCAGACTTATACGCTCTCGCCAGAATCTGTCGAAGTGCCAATAGATGAGGCCGGTAATCTGCTTGCGCCGACGGCCTCCGCCGAGGACTTGCTGATACTCAAACTGATGCCGTTGCGCGATCGCGACATGAGTGATGTAATTGCGTTATTGCTTGATGTGCCCGATATAGACGCTCGCGTGTTTTGGACAAACTGCGAAAGAACAGGAAACACGCGCCATATTGCGGCCCAGTTGGCCAAACTCAAAAACGCGTTGAAGAGCGGCGAGTTCCGCCATGCGTGGGCGGATTACTACGGCGATCCGCTCCCAATGCGTGATATACTTACAGTGGTCGAGAGAGTCCGGTCGTTGCAAAAGACAAAACGATGAATACGCAAATTACCTGCCCAAAATGCCGGTCGGCTCTGGCTCTTAAAGCCACCCGCCATACATTGAACACCCCGCTGGTCTGTCATGTCTGCGGTCAGACGTTCTCGCCTCATTTCTATTGCCCAGACGCCAATTCAGACGCGCGACACGTTTTCGAGGCCACTGCCCTGTACTTTGACAGCGTGGGCGCCGTCTACACCTTTTGCCCTGAGCATACCTTCACCACATACAGCACCGTTGCCGAAAACGACCTTAGATCTAAACGTACTCCGCTTCGCTCCCTCGGCCGTTTCTTTGACTCCCTTGCTTTTCGCCTCGCCTTGGCTATCGAAGGGTTGCGCTTGCGCGTTGCTTCGCGCCGATAGCACTCGAGCATAGCACAATCTATTTCTCCATCTCCATCGTTACCAGCGGCACGCGCGGGTCTTTTGAGTTCCACGTCTCTTTGATCCAGGCGTGGTCGGGATCGTCGCTGTTCGCAAGTGACTGCGCTGAACCGGCGAGAAAATTCAAATAGTAGGTGTTGTAGCCGTGCGCCGAAACGACCGGGTGATAGCCTTCGGGGACAAGCACCAGATCGTCGGTGCGCGCGAGGAGAGTCTCGTTGAGGCGGCCATCCTTCGTGTAAACGCGCTGAATGGCGTAGCCTTCGGGCCGATTGATTTTGTAGAAATAGATTTCTTCGAGGTCGGCTTCGAATAGAGCGCCGTTGGGCGCGATGCGATGCTCGTCGTGTTTGTGTGGCGGGTACGAACTCCAGTTGCCCGAGGGCGTGTAGACTTCGACGGCGACGAGGCGCTGGCAGTCGAAGCCCGGCGGAAACAGGCTGTTGATCTGCCGGGTGGCGTTCCCGCCGCCGCGAATCTCGACGGCCACTTGCGCGGGAGTGACCCATGCCGGGGGGTGAATCTCGTCGGCGCGGCACCAGCCGTAGGCCACCTCACAGCCGCCGCCCATCGGCGTCAGAGTGAAGTCGGTGTCGCGCGGAAGATACAGCGCGTGCGGCATCCCGTGGAACACGTCGGGGCGTCGGCCCAATCTCTCCCACGATCCGCGCGACGAGGCTACCGAACAGACTCCGCCGAGGAGCACCAGTCCATATTCATGCGGGCCGGTGCCGCATTCCCACTGTTCGCCGGAATCGAGTCGCCGCGCGGCGAAGTGAAGATAATCCCAACCGGCATCGTCCGGCGTGACACGAACAAACTCGCCGACGCGGGACGACGGTCTGCGGAGGAGCGCGGAGGCGGCCTCGGATCGGTTACTGGGCATATCGCCAAAATGGGGATTACAAATCGCTAAATAGGCATATAATATGCTAAAGCGATTTGATTATACGATTTAGCAAGGCAGAGTCAAGTGGCAAATCAACGCGTTACGGCAAGGGATGTGGCCCGGCGCGCCGGCGTTTCGGCGACGACGGTGTCTTTCGTCCTGAATAACGTCGAGGGGATGAGAATCAGCGAGGAAACCCGCGCGCGGGTGCTTGAGGCGGCGAAGGCTCTCGACTATCACCCAGATTCCATCGCCCGCCGCAGGGTCACCGGTCAGACCCAGAACATCGCCTACGTCATCCGGCAGAATCCGGAGCAGGCGTTCGCCGACGCCTTCATGCCTCAGGTTTTGCACGGGCTGGCGCAGGGCGCGGCGACGCAAAACTTTCACGTGCTGTTCGAGCCCATCGGCCCGGAGGATTCGCGCGGCTTCGCGTGGCTGATGCGCGAGCGGCACGTGGAT
>JACQED010000459.1 GCA_016200785.1 Chloroflexota bacterium | reverse complement strand
TCGGCGTCGTAGACGGCTTGCTTGGCGTTTGCGACTTCCAACTCGGCTGCGGCGCGGGCGGTGTCGGCGTTGCTCACCAGATCGTCGAGCGCCTGTTGAGCCTGCAACATTTCCAACTCGGCCCTGGCGATCTGTGCCGCGCCCTGAGGCGTGGCCGGCCCGTCTTTCAACAGCCGATAATTGGCCGAGGCGGCCGCCAGCGCCGCCGCCGCCTGAGCGCGCTGTGTCTTGAGGAGTGTTGCGTCCAGTTGGATGAGCACATCGCCGGCCTTCACCACGTCGCCTTCTTGGACGTTGACGGTGATCGCGCGGCCGCCCAATTCGGGGCTGATATTGATCTCGGTGGCCTCGATAGTGCCCGACGCGGCCAGTGGGCCGTTAGTCGCCGCCACACGCCCGACGAAGTACCACACTGCGAAAGCGGCGAGAAGAACTACGGCGATTAGCGGCACGATTCTTCTAGGGTTTAGATGCATGGATGCCTCCATTTTTCAAACATCCAAATCCAAAATCACAACTCCCAATCCGCGAATGAGATTTGGAAGTTTGACTTTTGAGGTTTGGATTTCGTATTCAGTCCAGTCGTTTGCGGAAGCGCAATGCTGCCCCGCCCATTATGACCAGGGCAAATATGCTGAGCGCGAGGATCTCCTGCCACAGCGACTCCGCGCCCACGCCCTTCAAGACAATCCCGCGCACGATGATCAGGAAATACCGGAGCGGCACAGCGTAACTGAGCCACTGCAGCACCTGCGGCATAGCGGCCAGCGGAAAGAAGAAGCCGGAAAGAAAGATCGAGGGCAGCATCGGGAACATCGCGGTCTGCATGGCCTCTTGCTGCGTGTTGGCCACCGTGGAAATGAAGAGGCCGAGGCCGAGCGTGGTCACGAGGAAGAGACCGGCCAAGACGAGCAGCAATCCCAGACTGCCGTTGATGGGCACCTTGAAAAGCAGCACACCGGCGGTGAGAATTTCCACCATATCCACGAAGGCGATGATGACATAGGGGGTCAGTTTGCCCACCACCAATTCCCACGAGCGAATGGGTGTGACGATGAGTTGCTCGATGGTGCCCCGCTCGCGCTCGCGGACGATAGAGGTGGCGGTCAAGATGATTATCGCCGTCTGCAAGATCTGCCCGATCAGCCCTGGGATCATGTAATAGGCGCTCACCAGGTCGGGGTTGTACCATACCTGCGTGCGGACCTCGACCGCCGGCTGAAGCGCGCTGCCCTGCCCGCGGAGCGCCAGCCGCGAGATCGTGAGGCTGGTGGATTTGGTCTGGCCGATAAGGGCGGCGGCGGACAGAGCCGTGCCGGCGACCGTCGGGTCGGAGCCGTCGATGATGAAGGCAATATGCGCCGTGCGTCCCGCGCCGATCTGGTCGCCATATCCCGGCGGGATGATGATGCCGGCCCTGGCGGAGCCGTTGTCGATCAGCGCGCGCAGGTCGGCTTCCGAGTTAACGTCGAAGTCCAGCCGAAAATAGTCGGCCGTCCGGTAGGCCTCCAACAGCGCGCGCGAGGCGGGCGACTTGTCCTGGTCGAAGACCACGAGCGATACGTTGCGCACGTCGCTGGTGGCCGCGTACCCCAGCAGGAATAACTGCATTACCGGCATGGCAAAGGTGAGCACCAACGTGCGCGGGTCGCGAATGATTTGTATAAATTCCTTGCGAATGAGAGAGAACAAGCGTGAATTAAACATCGGCCCTCCGGCTCGATTTCAGTCCAATCGTTTTCTGAACCGCAGCGCCGCGCCGCCCATGATGACGATGGCGAAGACGGTGAGCGCGACAACCTCCGACCACAGCGCCTCCACGCCCACCCCTTTCAAGATGATCCCGCGCACGATGATCAGAAAATATCTCAAGGGCACGGCGTAACTAATCCATTGGAGCACCGCCGGCATGGCAGCCAGCGGGAAAAAGAAGCCCGACAGGAAGATGTTGGGCAGCATCGTAAAGAATGCAGACAGGATGGCTTCCTGCTGCGTGTTCGAGATGGTGGAGATGAACAAACCGATGCCCAGCGTGGTCACGAGGAAAAGCGCCGACAGCAATAACAGCAGCGGCAAACTGCCGCTGATCGGCACGCCGAAGATCAAGACGCCGGCCACCAGAATTTCAAGCGTATCAACAAAGGCGATGATGACGTAGGGCGCGAGTTTGCCCACTACCAGCTCCCAGGCCTGGATGGGTGTGACGATCAGTTGCTCGATGGTGCCGCGCTCGCGCTCGCGGACGATGGCGGTGGACGTGAGGATGGTCGCAAGAAACTGCAAGATCATCCCGATGAGCGCGGGGATCATGTAATACGCGCTCACCAGGTCGGGGTTATACCAAACCTGCGTGCGCACTTCGACCGCCGGCTGAACGGCCCCGGCCTGCCCGCGCAGCGCCAGCCGCTCGACCGTGAGGCCGGTGGACTTGGCCTGGCCGATCAACGTCGCCGCCGAAAGCGCGGTGCCGGCTACAGTCGGATCGGAGCCGTCGATGACGAAAGCGATCTGCGCCGTGCGGCCGGTCGCGAGCCGGGCGGCGTAGCCCGGCGGGATGATGATCCCCGCGCGCGCCGAGCCATTGTCGATCAGACGGCGCAGGTCGGCTTCGGAATCTACGTCGAAGTTCAACCGAAAATAGTCCGCGGCCCGGTAAGCGTCCAACAGCGCGCGCGAGGCCGCCGACTTGTCCTGATCGAACACGACCAGCGACACGTTACGCACGTCGTTAGTGGCCGCGTAGCCCAGGAGGAACAACTGAATCACCGGCATCAAGAAGGTAATTGCCAGCGTGCGCGGGTCGCGAACTATCTGGAGAAACTCTTTGCGGATGAGAGCGAACAGGCGTGTATTGAACATCAGGCCCCCACACGGCGGTGCAGAGACGATCCTATGGGTTGCCCCCGTTTTGTCAAGGGAGAAAAAACAAAAAGAGCCGCGATTGCGGCTCATTTGGGAGTTAACGTGTCAGGCTTCAGCGAAGTTTCTTCGTATCGCCCGCGTGCAAATTGGCGATCTGGCGCAGCGCGGCGATGATCGCCAATCCGATGCCGACGGCCTCGGTCGGCTGTAGTTCCGGCGGGCGGCCATCCTCTTCGGACGAATGCACGTACAGATACGCCGCCCCGACGCCGACGACAGCGCCGAGCGCCGCGCCGATGATATACGCTTTCGTCCGCCAATCCAGGCCAGGCGTGTCACCATCCATGATAGCCTCCGCGAGTGACTATTCGTCAATCGAATTCTCTGATGTTCCTGTTCCCAGCCCAAGCGCGCCGCCCACGGCGGCCCCGGCGCTGTGCGTTGCGATTACCGGCCTCGTCACGCGATCCGAGTACTCGGCAGTGCGCCCGGCGACGCGCCGCATGAAGTCCTGCGCGATTTTGGCGTAGCCGGGGAGATAACGAATCACGTACCACAAGCCGACGAGGAATCCGACGATCAGCGCGAGCGGGGCGATGGACAGCCCCAGGCCGATGACGATGAGCAAAATCAGGCTCACGTCAGCCCAAACCGAACGACCCGCCGGCGTTGCCCCGAAGACAAAAGCCAGCACGGTGAGCGCGCCGATGAGCGCGATCATCAGCGGCAGTTGAATCTGAACTGTCACGTCGCGGCGATGAAGTGATTGCGTCTCGGGGTTGCGCGGCAGAGGCGGCGGCAGTCGGCTCATTGGAGTTGTGGAGCGCATTGTACACCACACTCGCCGGGGTTGGCAATTGGGTGTGGCTGAGGTATACTCCGCTCATCGGCCGGCGCACGTGCGTGGCCGTTTTTTGCGAATTCAGGAGAACAGAAACGATCCATGACCGACTTTCCCGGCAAGGGCAAGGTGGCGGCGCTCAAAACTCAGCCGAGCACCATTCTACAGGATTACGAGCGAGTGATGCAATTGGCGGGCTTTGAGCAGGCTCTGCCCAAAGGCCCGACGACCGGCCTCAAGATCAATATCTCGTGGCAGACGTGGTATCCGGCCTGCTCTAGCGCGCCGTGGCAAATCGAGGGCGTGATCCGCGCACTGCAAAACGCCGGATACGACAAGCTCGTCGGTATCCACAACGACACTGTGGTGGTGGACGCCCGCGACGGCGAGTTCAATAACAAACACCGTTTCGCGACCGACAAGTACAACGTGCCGTGCGAGTACTTGTACGAGGAGAAATTCGAGTGGTTCGAGTACAAGCCCAGCCGGCCGTTCCTCGTGCTCGACAAAGTGTACCCGCAAGGCGTATTCATTCCTAAAGCACTGGTCGGCAAGAACATCGTCCATCTGCCGACGGTCAAGACTCACGTCTTCACCACCATCACCGGCGCGATGAAGAACGCCTTCGGCGGCTTGCTTCACCGCAACCGTCACTGGACGCACTCGGTCATCCACGACACGCTGGTGGATTTGCTGATGATCCAGCAGGACATCCACCCCGGCGTTTTCGCGGTCATGGATGGCACGTTCGCCGGTGAAGGCCCCGGCCCGCGCGCGATGGTCTGGCACGAAAAGGACATCCTGCTCGCCAGCGCGGACCAGGTGGCGATCGACGCGATCTCGGCCAAATTGCAGGGCTTCGATCCGATGTCCATCCGCTTCATTCGCAAGGCACACGAACTCGGCCTCGGCGTCGGCGATCCGAAAGAGATCGAAGTCGCCGGCTACGACATCGAGCAGGAACCGGCGTGGAATTTTGTGCAGACCGATACGTTCGCGAGCAAAGGCCAGAAGATGATTTATCACGGCCCGCTCAAGCCCTTTGAGAAACTTCTGCTTCAGTCGCCCGTCGTCCCGTGGTCATATTTCGCCAGCAACTTCTATCACAATGTGTACTGGTATCCGTTCATCGGCCGGCCGCGCGTCGAAGAGGCGTTGAGGACCAAGTGGGGACAACTCTTCAAAGAATACGGCGATGGTAAAGTGGTTCTGCCGGGGATGGAGCCTAAGACAGTGGCGGTGGCAGCGGGCGGCCTGGCCGTGCTCGGCGCGGCTTTGATCGGCGGCGCGCTGTGGTGGCTGAAGAGTCGAGGCTAGCGGCGTGCCACTCACCACGGAGTCGAGAGTGACTACGGGGCAGACCGCCGAGTCTGCCCCGTTTGATTCCAGCCCCGATTGTCTTCCGCTCACTTTCGTCTATACTGATGCTCAAGCGCGAGATCAAGAACAGCCTTGCCACGCATTCGATTACTCCTCCTCGCCGTGATCCTCGTCTCCTGCGCCCCGGCAACCCCCGCCATCACGGGCACGTTATTTCCTACACATTCCACTCCCATACCATCGCCTACGCCCCTCGGCCCGCCGCCCACGCCGATCTGCGGCGGCATCTCTCCTGCGCCGCCGAATTACAATCTCGATCTGGCGCTCGACTACACCGGGCACACCGCCGAAGTGAGCGAGGCCATTCGTATTGTAAACAGCACCGGCGAGGCATGGCCCGACCTCACGCTCGCGGTGAGCGCCAACGATGCAACAGGCGTCTTCGATTTGCACGGGTTGACCGTAGATGACTATCCGGCGGAATTCGTGCTGGAGGGCGTGTGGCTGAGAATCGTTTTGCCCGCGCCTCTTCAGCCGGGATGCGAGATCGAGATCGGCGCGAACTACGCGCTCAACCTGCCTCGGCTGGGTCCCTCGGCTTTCGGCTGGCGGGGCGCGCTAGGCTGGACGCCTCGCCAGACTCTGCTCGGCCTGTGGTATCCCACACTCGCGCCGTATCGGCCCGGAGTCGGATGGCTGGCCCACCCTCCCGCCGAGCAAGGCGAGTTCGAGACGACCGACGCGTCGGCTATTTCTTTGAAGATGCGGCTGACCGGAAAGAAGATCGATCTTGCCGTCGTCGGCAGTGCCGCCGCCAAACCATGCGGCGAGTCGACATGCTTCGACCTCAAAGCCGCCCGCCACTTCGCGCTGGCACTGAGCGATGAGATGGAAACCGCGACGACGACGGCCGGCGATGCGACCGTCACGGCGATGTACTTCTCCGAGCATTCAGCCGCCGGCAAGGCCGCGCTTCAAACTGCACGCTACGCCTTCGTCGTGTTCACCGACCGCTTTGGCGCAGTGCCGTATAAGTCGCTGTCGGTGGTCGAGGCCGATATCGTGGACGGGATGGAGTTTTCGGGGATGTTCTTCCTCGGGCGGCCTTACTATGCCGACTTTGACGGCTCAGCGCAGAACTATCTCACGCTCATCGCGGCGCACGAGACCGCCCATCAGTGGTGGTACTGCCTCGTCGGCAACGATCCGGCGACCGAACCGTGGCTCGACGAAGCGCTGGCGACGTATTCCGAGGAGATTTACTTCGAGACGGCCTATCCGAATCTGGCGCAGTGGTGGTGGCAGTATCGCGTATGGCAATTCGCGCCGCAGGGCCGGGTGGACGGCGACATCTACGCCTCGCGCGAGTTTCGGCCCTACGTGAACGCGGTCTACCTCAACGGCGCGCAGTTTCTGCACGCTTTGCGCGGCGAGCTGGGCGACGAGACGTTTTTTGATTTTCTGCGCGAGTACGCCGCAAGCGAGGCAGGCCGGGTCGCAACGGCGGATGATTTCTGGCGAGCTTACTCGAAGTTCGGTGACGCGAACGGGAGCGCGGCCCGGAGGACATTCTTTGTCCCGACGCCTACGCCTTGAGTAACACCCTCAGAATCTTCCCCTTGCCATATCTCACGACGGCGGCCCGCCCTCCGTCCAAATCTCGAAGGTCGGCGCGTCCAATCTTTTGCTGAACGGTAGACACGCGAGTGTCGTTGACCTGCACGCCGCCGCCCTCTATCAATCGCTTGGCCTCGCCCTTTGACTTGATCCCCGCGCGGACGAGCAGCTCGGTCAACAAAACGCCGGCGGCTGCTTCGTCGCCGGTGAGGGTGATCGTGGGAACGTCCTGTGGCAGGCCCGCGCCACCGAACGCTTTCAGCGAATCGGCCTCGGCCTGCTGTGCGGCGGCCTCGCCGTGAACGATGCGCGTGATCTCGAAGGCGAGCCTGCGCGCCGCCGCCCGCCGATCGCCGGCGACGATCTGATCGATCTCGCCCAACGGCAAGAAAGTGAATAAGCGGAAGTTGCGCGGCTGATCGTCGTCGGGCGCGTTGATCCAGTATTGAAAAAAGTCGAACGGCGAAACCTGCGCCGGGTCGAGCCAGAGCGCCTTTCCGCCGGACGTCTTCCCCATCTTCTGCCTCGACGAATCGAGCAATAGCGGGAACGTCATCACGTGCGCCGGCTTGTGACGTACATTCTGGATCAAATCGAGGCCCGCCACGAGATTGCCCCACTGGTCGTCGCCGCCCACTTGCATTCGGCAATCGTAGTGGTCGAACTGGTAGAGGAAGTCGAAGCCTTGCAGAGTCGGGTACATGAACTCGAACAGCGAAAGGTTCTGCCGATCGGCCAGTCGTCGCGCAAAAGTGTCCTGTTTGATGAGAACGTTGACGCTGAAGTGCGGCGCGACCTGCTCTAGGAAGTCGAATAGCGGCATGTCGAGCCAGTCGGCGTTGTTGAGCATCAGGGCAGGGGGATTGCCCGCTTCGAAGTCAACGAGACCGATGCCCTGCACTTGCCTCTTGATCGCGTCGGCGTTGCGCTGAATCTCTTCGCGCGTCAACTTGCGGCGCGCATCGCTCCGGCCGCTCGGATCGCCGACGATGCCCGTGCCGCCGCCGACAAGGAAGATCATCCGATGCCCGGCCTGCTGCAAGTAGTGAAAGACCATCAGCGACATGAAATGCCCGACGTGTAGTGAAGAGGCGGTCGGGTCGAAGCCCTGATAAATCGTGACCGGCGGGCGGTCCAGCAGTTCGCGGACCGCCTCGTCGTCGGACACGCGTTTGATGTAGCCGCGGGAATTGAGTGTGTCGAACACGTTCATCGGGCCTCCAAATCAAAACGCCCCCCGTCACAAAGGACGGAAGGGCGTTCCGTGTTACCACCTTTATTCGCTGAGCCATTGCTGGCCCGGCCTCTGCGTCGTAGAGACAGAGCGTAGAGCGTCTCTACGACAACCTCTCGATAACGGGAGAACCCGGCGAGGCCTACTCGGCCGGGCGACCGCAAGGATCGCCACCACAATTCAACCTCGCGACTCCGGGAGGTACTTCGCGCCGCGCCGTGCCGGAGGCTCGCACCATCCGCCTCCTCTCTGAGTGTGACCACCGCGCGCTACTGTGGCCGCGCGAGCGGCCTTCCCATCGTGGTCTTTGTCTATTCGTCTGTCAGCGGAGAGGGAAGGAATTCACATTCATCCTTCTTCCCTCGATATGGGCAGGGAGGGATTCGGACCCACACAGCCTTTCGGCACCGATTTTACAGACCGGCCCGGCTCACCAGCCTCCGGCGCCTGCCCATTGCGGCGGTATTATAACCGAGGCGGGGGCGATGTCAAGAACTATCGGATGCTCTGGCCGATTGCCCGTTCGGCGGCAGACCTCTTGACGTCCGGCGATCTATCCAGAGTGCGCGAAAAGGAATGCGGCAACCGGGCGAAAGCGCGCCGGCACTACCGCCGACAGCGCGGGGTCAGTGCCACGAAAGGGTGAGTGGGTCGAACGTAGTATAATGACCCGCATCCCCCCTTGAAGGAGACCCCATGACTGCCGTTGACAATGCTGTGAAGTTCGCCCGAGATCGCCGGGAGACGGCGCTGGCGGAATTGAAAGAACTACTGGCCATTCCGAGCATTTCCACCTTGCCGGAGCACAAGCCGGATATGCGGCGCGCGGCTGAATGGCTCGCCGCCGAGCTCAAGCGCGTCGGCATGACGCGCGCTGAGATCATGCCGACGGCGGGACATCCGGTCGTCTATGCCGAATGGCTCGGCGCGCCCGGCAAGCAGACAGTGCTCGTGTATGGTCACTACGATGTTCAGCCGGTCGATCCTCTGGACGAGTGGGTGTCCGATCCATTCGCGGGACAGATTCGTGGTGACAATATCTTCGCCCGCGGCGCGTCGGATATGAAAGGGCAGGACGTAGCCTTCATCAAAGCAGCCGAAGCCTTGATGCAAAACGGCGGCTTGCCGGTCAACATCAAGGTATTGATCGAGGGCGAGGAGGAAATCGGTTCGCCGAGCCTGGGAGAGTTCATTGCCGCTCACGCCGACCTGCTCAAATGCGACTTCTCGCTCAACTGCGACGGCGGCATCTTGCGCCCCGATTTGCCTTCGATTGCCTACGGCCTGCGCGGCCTGGCGTACTTTGAAGTATGGGTGCGCGGCCCGGAGCATGATCTGCATTCAGGGATGTTCGGCGGCACGCTTCACAACCCGGCGCAGGCGCTGTGCGAATTGATCGCCGGCATGCACGACGCCGACGGGCGCGTGACGCTTCCCGGTTTCTACGACAAGGTGCGGCGCCTCGCGCCGGACGAACGCGCCGCGCTGGCCCGACGGCCGCACGACGACGAGGAGTGGCGCATCAACGCCGCTTCGCCGCCGGCGCTTTACGGCGAGAAAGGCTTCACCACCGTCGAACGGGTCGGCGTGCGGCCCACGCTCGAAGTGAACGGGCTGTACAGCGGATTCATCGGCGAGGGGAGCAAGACCGTTCTTCCGGCGAAGGCGATGGCGAAGGTTTCGATGCGGCTCGTTCCCGACCAAGACCCGAACGAGGTAGGCCAGCAACTGCGCGAGCACTTGCGCCGCCATGCGCCGCCGACGGTGACGTGGGAGGTCCGAGACCTGACCAGCGGCCCCGGCGTGATCGTCGAGCGCGACTCGCCGCACGTCAAGGCCGCCGTCGCCGCGCTCAAGAGCGTCTTCGGCGTCGATCCGGTTTTCATTCGGGAAGGCGGCAGTGTCCCGATCGTCGGCATGATTCAATCGCAACTCAAAGCCGAGTCGGTGCTCATGGGCTTTGGCCTGCCGGACGACAATCTGCACGCGCCGAATGAGAAACTGCACTTGCCGAATTTCTACAAAGGCATCGAAGCCTACATTCACTTCCTGCACAATCTGGCATGAGGCCATAAAGAGCACGCCGCCTTTTTGTGATCTCTGACGGTTGACAGATCAGACCCGGCGCGTTAGACTGGCCTCAACAACCGCATAGCCCGTACGCTCTTATCCAGAGAGGTGGAGGGACCGGCCCGATGAAGCCTCGGCAACCTGTTGGGACAATCCTTGTGATTGCCCTTCCCAAGGTGCCAATTCCGGCAGACAGCAGGGGCGACTTTCATAGTCGCCCGTTTCTGGAAGATGAGAGAGGGTCACCTGCTTTGAGTTTGACCCCTTCTTTCCAGAAGGGGTCTTGTTTTTCCAAGCCCCTCCGTGGCCTCTCGTTTGGATAGAGCGAGAGGCCATTTTGTTTTGAGGAGATGAAAATGATGACTTCAACATCTGTGGTGAGGGACGTGTGGCGTGTGGCGAGCGGAGAGCCGGCGATGAGGAGCGAGGGGTTAGGGGTGAGGGCCGGACCTTCGACGCTGGCGGTTCACGCTGGCGAGACGCGGCCCAACGCGCATCACGCGCTGACCGTGCCCATCGCGCAAACGGCGACGTACACCTTTGCCGACACCGCCGATCTGCGCGACTTCATGGAAGCGCGGATGTGGGGCGGGGCGCGCGACCGCACCGAATACGGGCGATACGTCAATCCCACCGTCGCGGCTGTTGAGGCGCGGCTGGCCGCGCTCGACGGCGGCGGCGATGCGTTGTTGTTCGCTTCGGGCATGGCTGCCGTCACGTCCGTCCTGCTCTCGTTCCTTACTGCTGGCACACACGTCGTCATCACCGACGACAGTTATCGCCGCACGCGGCAGTTTTGTCTCACGTTCCTCAAGCGGTTCGGAATCGAATGCTCTGTCGTGCCGATGGGCGATTGGGCGGCGATGGAAGCGGCCATCCGGCCCACCACGCGCCTGATCGTCTCCGAGTCGCCGACCAACCCGTATCTGCGCGTGCTCGATCTGACGCGGCTGGTCGAGATCGGCCAGCGGCACGGCGTCAAGACGCTGATTGACAGCACCTTCGCCACGCCGCTCAATCAGCGTCCGCTCGACTTCGACGTTGATCTCGTCGTTCACAGCGCGACGAAATATCTGAGCGGGCACAATGACCTTCTTGCCGGTGTCGTCGTCGCCAGTGAGTCGCTCATCGCCCTCCTGCGGCAGAATCTCGGCGTGCTCGGCGCGGTGGTTGATCCGCACAACGCGTACTTGCTCTTGCGCGGTCTCAAGACGCTGGGCCTGCGAGTGCAGAGGCAAAACGAGAGCGGTCAGCGCGTCGCCGAGTTCCTTGAGGGTCATCCGCGCGTGCGCCGCGCATGGTATCCCGGCCTCACCTCACACCCCGATCACGACACTGCGCGCGCGCAAATGCTCGGTTTCGGCGGCGTCGTGAGTTTTGAGATTGACGGCGACCTCGACGCGACGAGCCGTTTCGTGGACGCGGTGCGCCTGCCGATCATCGCGCCGAGCCTGGGCGGCGTCGAGACGCTCATCGAGCAACCGGCGTTGATGTCCTATTACGAACTCTCCACCGAGGAACGCGAAGCGGTGGGGATCAAAGATAACCTTGTGCGGTTGTCGCTGGGGATCGAGGAGGTTGAGGATTTGATTACGGATTTGGAGCAGGCGCTAGAGCGTTACTGATAACTATTCGGTTGAATTTGACCGAATCTCTCCCCTCAATGTATACTCTGGCGCGTTGACTGCCTCTTATCCCACCAACTCGCCATCTATGTCCTTCGCCATCGAAACGCGCGGTCTGACCAAAACGTATGCCTCGGCCCTCGGCCCGATCCACGCCGTGCAGGATGTGACCATCGCCATCCCGCGCGGTGAACTGTTCGGCCTCTTCGGGCCGAACGGCGCGGGCAAGAGCACACTCATCCGCATGTTGGCGACCCTGCTCGCGCCGACGGCGGGCGAGGCGCGTGTGAACGGCTTTGACATCGCGCGGCAGGCCGACGAAGTGCGGGCGTCCATCGGCCTCGTATTCTCAAATGAGCATTCGTTTTATGGCCGCCTGACCGGGCGGAAGAATCTCAACTTCTTTGCCGCACTGCAAAACATCCCGCGGCGCGACATCCGCCGCCGAGTGGACGAACTGCTGGGAATGTTCGATCTGCTGAGTCCGGCGGGTCGAATGTTCCACACGTATTCCACCGGGATGCGCCAAAAACTGAATATGGCGCGCGCTCTCCTTCACAACCCGTCAATCTTGTTTCTCGACGAACCGACCAAAGGCATGGATTTGCCCACCGCCGAAGCGGTGCGGAAGTTGCTGAAGGAGGAAATTGTCGGACGGCAGGGAAAGACAGTCTTTCTGACGACGCACGATCTCTACGACATGGAGCAGTTGTGTGACCGCGTCGCCGTCATCGCGCAAGGGCAGATTCAAGAATTCGGCGATCTCCGTGAATTGCTTGCCTCCCCCGCATCCGAGCGCGCGTATCAAGTTGAGTTGGCCGAGGCGGTCGCCGGGCTGGCCGCGCGACTGGAGAAATTGGAGAATGTGAAAGAGGTCAAGGCAGAGGGGACGAGATTAGAGATTGTAAGCAACAACGGCGCACGGATGGATCAGGTTCTTTGGAACGAGATAATTGCCAATGGCGGACAGATTCGCAGTTACGGCCCCCGCGACGATGGGCTTCGCGCCCTCGTCCGTCGCGTCTCGCGGGGCGATAATACTGAATAAACTCCTCGCGCTCATCACGCGCGGTTTTCTGGACGCGTCGAGCTATCGCCTGAACTTCATCGGCACGTACTTCGGCGGCGTCTTGTATGTCGTTTTCTACGCTCTGCTCGCGCGTTTCATTGGCAAGCCGCCCGCCGGCGTGCAAGCCTACGGGGACTACTTCACCTACCTCCTCATTGGCAGTACGTTCGTGCGCTACCTGTCGCTGGGCATGAAGCATTTTTCCCGCGAACTTGAAAAACAGATGGTGGCGGGCACCATCGAGCCGCTGGTCGCCACCGCCACATCACCCGCATTTGCATTGCTCGGCGTCTCGGCGTGGATACTCGTCGAGGGCGTCCTCGTGATGCTGCTCGAACTGGCCGTCGGGGTTTTCGTTTTCAAGGCCGACCTCGCGCGAGCGAACTGGCCGGCGGCGATCGCTCTCGCCGTGCTGACGCTGGTCGCGCTTAACAGTTGGGGCGTGATCTCCGCCGCCTTCGTCGTCGTTTTCAAACGCGCCGATCCGTTGAACTGGTTCGTGGATTTGACCGCGTTCATCTTCTGCGGCGTGTACTTCCCCGTCACACTTCTGCCGATCTGGCTGCGCGTCGTGTCATACGCCCTGCCGCTGACCTATGCCATCGAAGGACTGCGGGGCGCGCTGATGCAGGGCCGAACGCTCGGCGAGTCGGGTACACACGCCTTGATTCTGATCGCCTTCGATCTGCTTCTGATCCCGACGAGCATCGCGGCCTTTCGCTATGCGCTGGCATATACCAGGCGGACGGGCAGCTTGGGGCACTATTAGCGATCCCGTGTGGCACTAGGAGGATCTCATTTATGGATGACGAACAGCGCGAGCAACTTGAGACCGACGGTTTCGTTGTTTTGCGGGGCCTGCTGTCAGAGGAACAGCGCACCCGACTCGTCGAGAGAGTCGAGACGCTGTGGGCTGAAGAGGGCGAGCAGGCGGGCGGAGAGAACTACATCGAGAATGGCGCGCGACGATTGGCAAACCTCGTCAACAAAGGAGGTGAGTTCCGCCTGATCATCGCTCATCCCGAAGTGCTGGAAGTGGTGCGAGCAGTGATCGGGCCGTTTGTTCGTCTGAGCATGTTGAATGC
>JACQED010000035.1 GCA_016200785.1 Chloroflexota bacterium | reverse complement strand
TCTTCTACCTTCCGCAGATACCACTTGTGGTGATGCCGCTTGGCGTACCACGCGCTGACTTTGCCGGAGAACATCGAGAAGAAGGCCTCGCGCTCTTCGGGGAACACCGCGCCCATATAAACGTGGATGAACAGCCCGGCGACGATCGCGCCGACCGAGGCGAAGTGGATTGGGAGCGACCATTGCACGATCCAACGCATCTCTACCGGAATATACTTCGAGAAGGTCATAATCACGCCGGTCAGGCCGATGAAGAACGAGCCGAGAACGACGACGTAGGCATACGCCTTTTGCCCGGCGTTGTAGGCGTCCTCTCTTGCCGATGATTTGCAGGCCCTTCATCATCAGCCAGTTCACATCATCTTTGTCCATTGCCATCCGCTGGACGGTGAATGGGATGAAATACTTTCGGAATCCGATCAGGATGTTGTACGTCAGCACGAACATCCACAGCAGGCCGACTGAATAGTGAAACTTGATCAGATTGGCCGTGCCGCCGAAGAGATTCCGCAGAGCCGTCTGCCAGAGTTCAGGGGCAATGCCCAGACGCGGCGAGGCCAGGATTGCCAGCCCGGTCGGCAACAACAACGACCACATCGCCACGTTGAACCAGTGAGTCAGAATATTGGCGATGGCGTGCTTCTTGACAGATTTGTTTCGTAAGCGCTTCTGCTCTGAGAGTGAGACGTATTGTTCAGACATCGATCGGTCTCCAGAATGCCATGCGTGATGCGCGATTCGTGCTCTGCTCTTCACGTCCCGCGCGTCACGTGTCACTCCTCAAACTCCTTCTCGCCATCCAGCAGTTGCTTCGCAAACGCGACCGCTTGCCCGGCGAACGCGAGACCCGCGCCGACGAGCACAGCCGGGACAAATAGCGACCGCCACACGCTTTCGGCGACTGTGTATTCGGGTTCGTGCGGCCGGAGGCTGGGATGCGACACGTCGCCGTTGATGTAGTAGACGTTCGGCCCCGTGTCGGTCACGGGCGCGACGAGGCGCGCCGCCGTCGCGTTCTTGAGAGCCATCGAGACTTCGCTGTTCGGATCGTTGAGATCGCCGAACATACGCGCGCCGCCGAGGCACGTCGCCACACAGGCCGGTTGTTGACCGACCTCCACTCGCTGGACACAGGCATTGCACTTGTCGGTTTTGCCCGTCGTCGGATTGAGGTAACGAACGCCGTAGGGGCAGGCGGGCAGACAATAACCACAGCCGATGCACGCTTCCTGATCGATCACCACGATGCCGTCTTCGCGCTTGTACGTCGCCCCGCTGGTGCAAACTGCAACGCACGGCGGCTCGTCGCAGTGCATACAGTTGTACGGCACGAACGTCTGCGACAGCTCGGGAAACTCCCCCTGCAAGCCGATATCGCGCACCCAGATGCGCGTGTGGCCCAACGGCACTTCGTTCTCGGCCCGACACGCCACGAGACACGCGCGGCAGTCTATGCAACGAGAGACGTCAATTACGTTGCCGTATTTCTTCTTGGTCACCATAGTCACCTCGGTGACGGGTGGCGCGTGACGAGTGTCGGGGCACCCGTCACCCGACACTCGTCACGCTTTTTCAACCGTCACAAACGTCTGCGTCAACGCCTGCCCGCCGCTGATCGGGTCAGTGTACGTCGCGTGCAGATCGGAGTCCGACGCGCCCTGGCCGTAGGCTGTGCGCAAACCTTTTGAAAGGTGGCCGAAGCCGGGCGTGAGATAGACGCAGTCCGGGCGGATGCCCTCGGTGACGAAGGCTTCGATCACGACCTCGCCCGCCGGGCTTTTCACCCACACCTTGTCGTTCATGTTGATCCCGCGCGCGGCGGCGGCCTTCGGGTGAATCCACAGCGCATTGCGCGGGAAAACCTCGTGAAGCCATTGGTTGTTCTGCGTGCCGAACTGCGTGTGTTGGCCGACCTTGCCGGTAAGCAGATAGAACTCGCCGGGGCCGGGCGCGAGCGGCTCGTCCCACGTCGGCCAGGCAGGGAACCCTGCGTTGGCCAGCGTTTCGGAGTACACCTCGATCTTGCCGCTGGGAGTGTTGAAGGTGATCTCGGGGGGTTTTTCCTCTCTGGGCGGCTCGGCGTAGCCATGCTGTTTCAGTGTATCAAGCAAAATCCCCAGTGGCGCAAGTTGCTGGCGTAGATAATCTTCTTCATCCGTGTACTGGAAGTAGTCGGCCAGTCCCAGCCGCTCCCCAAGCTGTTTGTAGATCCACAGCGCCGATTTGCCTTCGCCACGCGGCTCAATGATCGGCTGACGAATCCAGATTTTGCCGCCGAGCACGTTGAGCGGATCGTAGCGTTCGAGGTAGGAGGCTTCGGGCAACACGACGTCGGCAAACCACGCCGTGTCGTTCATGATCACGTCCACCACTGCAGTGAAGTCAAGTTTGTTGAACGCGGCGATCGTCTTCGCCCGTTCGGGCAGCGAGAGCGCCGGGTTCTGCCGGGCGATGAACCAGCCGCGCGCCTGATACGGCTGGCCGGCAAGGATGGCATCGCGAATGTTCTGGAAGATCCCAAGCTTGAGCGGCACCATCGGGAACTTCCACGGCACGCCGTCCAGCCGCAGTGCACTGATGCGTGGATACGGCGGCTGCGGCGGCTTGCCCAGTTTCACGCCACTGGCCTCCGGGCTCTCCGCCACGAGACAGCCATTGGGCGTAAATATGTTCCCCACCATCGAGTTGAGCGTGGCAATGGCGCGCTCGGTCTGGAAGGAATTGATAAAATTTGACGTGCGCCACCCGGGATGAGCCATCGCATTCGGCTTGGCAGCGGCAAATTCGCGGGCAATGCGGCGGATAGTGTCTGCAGGCACGCCCGTCTTACTCTCGGCCCACTCGGGCGTGTAATGTGCCATCTCGTCAGGCAGCTGATCGCAACCGACAACGTACTGCTTGATGAAATCGCACGCGCCCAGTCTCTCCGTGGCGATGACGTGGATCAGCGTTAAGTGGAAGGCAAGGTCCGTGCCGGGCCGAATCGGGATCCATTCGGTGGCTTTAGCGGCGGTTTTGGTGAAGCGCGGATCGAGCACAACCAATTTGGCCCCGCGCGCCACGGCATCCATCAGCGCCGATGTCTCGGATGTGGAGATAGCCTCCAGCAGGTTGCGTCCGGTCAAGATGATGTACTCAACCTTCGAGTAGTCCCG
>JACQED010000445.1 GCA_016200785.1 Chloroflexota bacterium | reverse complement strand
CGCGCAGCTGGCCGAACGCCTGAGCCGCTTCGCCGCAGGGAGCGGCAAATGCCTGCCGATATTCGTCGAGTGCAATGTGACAGGCGAGGCGAGCAAAAACGGCCTACCCGCCGATCGCTTTGCCGATGATCGGACTCAGGCAGAGGCTTTGACCGGCGAAATTGAAAAGATGTTAGCCCTGCCGGGCGTGCGCCTGCGCGGCCTGATGGCGATGGCCCCGGTCGGCGACGCGCCCGAAGAGGCTCGGCCAGTCTTTCGGCAACTGCGGCGACTGCGCGATTTTCTCGCCGCGCGCTTGCCGCACGCCGATTGGCCTGAACTTTCGATGGGGATGACCGACGATTTCGAAGTAGCTATCGAAGAAGGCGCGACGGCCGTGCGGGTGGGCCGTGCGATATTTGGGGAACGGAGATAAAAAAGCGCGATGCTAGGAGAAATTCTCAGCAGAACTATCGGTGCGGCGATCAACATCATCATTCTGGCGATCATCTTCCGGTCGCTGTTGTCGTTCCTGCCTCTCGATCCGTTCCATCCGGTCGTCCGCCTGCTGCACCAGTTTACCGAGCCGTTCCTTCAGCCGATCCGGAACTTCATGCCGTCTACCGGAATGTTCGACTTTAGCCCGTTGGTTGCGATAGTGTTGCTTTCGGTAATCAACTCGGTCTTGCAACAAATACTCTT
Source organism: Chloroflexota bacterium (assembly GCA_016200785.1). GTDB lineage: Bacteria > Chloroflexota > Anaerolineae > Anaerolineales > JACQED01 > JACQED01. The sequence continues at coordinate 12,570 of JACQED010000445.1, read as the reverse complement.
CGCGCTGTTTCGCTAGAACGATTCGAAATGCCAATCCGCGTGAAGGCCGTTGACCGTCTCGTCACGTTTCACGTGTGGCGTTTCACTTCCGGAGGCCGATCATGCGACAATTCCAATTTCACGACGCTCAGGCGGGTTCCGCGATCACCGTCAAGGTCACGACGCACGCGAAGAAAGATGCCATCACCGCCGTGATGAGCGACGGCACGATCAAAGTCAGCGTGACGGCCAAGCCGGTGCAGGGCGCGGCCAACGAGGCGCTCATCGCGTTCCTGGCCGCTAAGTTGGGACTTCCCAAATCGCAGATCGACATTGTCGCGGGCGCCGCCGCGCAGACAAAGTTGATTTCGATCCTCGGCCTGCCACCCGATCAGGTCGAGGCCCGACTCAAGCCGGAGGAGCACGAGATAGCGAAAGAAAAGGGGAAAGCCAAAGGCAGGGAGAAGGCGCAGAAGAAAAAAGCGTCGAGGAAGTAACGTCGATGGTTCGCCGATTGTTGTTCGTCGTCTTAGCCTTCGGGCTGGCTACTGCCTGCGCGCCCGCGCCTCCGCCGGCTTCGCCGACCTCCGCACCCACGCAGCTCGCGACACGAACCCCGGCCCTGCCCGCCACGCCCTTGACTACTGAAACACAACCCCCGCCGTCCCACTTTACCGAGACGCCCGCCCCGCCGCCTACGCCCCTGCCGACCCTGAACGTCATCGGCCCGGCACAGACTCTCGTCGCCGCGACCACTCAGGATCTCGCTCTTCGCACCGCGGTTGACCCATCGGCGATCACCGTGATCGAAGTCACCTCTCAGTTCTGGCCCGACACGAGCATGGGGTGTCCCGAAGCCGGCAAACTCTATTCACAGATCATCGTCGAAGGTTATCGCATTGTGCTCGCATCGGGCGGGAAAAAATACGCGTATCACACGAGCCAGGAAAACTTTGTCCTTTGCCTGCAAGATAAGCCGTAGGCCATCACGCCCTCACCCCCGGCCCCTCTCCCAAGGGGCGAGGGGAGTGCGTGCTCCTTCTCCCGCAGGGAGAGGGTTGTGGTGAGGGACGCGAGTTGCAGGCTCACCAGTTCTCCTCAACCAGCCTCTTGAAGTAACGACAGTTCTCGGTCAAGTCCGGCCCGTGCCTGCGCAGTCCGCCGCCGATGAGAAAGATTACATCGCGGCCATAGACGTGGCGCATCTCCGGCACGCGGTCGAGGCTCATGCCGCCGGCCGGAGTCGGGAAGATCGGCTTGATATGCCCCATCTCGACGGCGGCGCCGTCGGCGAGGCGGCGGCATTCGTCCAGCGAGAAAAAGAATCGTCCGCCGTAGTTTGGAAAGATGCTGGCGTCCGCGCCCGCCAGTCGCGCGATCTGCCCGAATAGCGCGAAGTGTGAGAGGCCTGACTGCGCGACGGCGACGAATGATCCCTGCATGGCCGGATGGCTCATGATCGGCAGGCCGATCCGATCGTCGTCCGCGATCTGACGCATCGTGTCGAGGCCGGTCAGGCCGGGGGCGATGAGGAGACCGCCCGCGCCGGTCTGCTTTGCGAACAGAGCACGATCCAGGACCCGGTCGGCCGGCGCGGCCACGTTGGGCATATAGACGCACCGGCGGCCCGTTTGCTCGTTGGCCCGCGCCACGGCGTCGGCACAAAGTTTGACCCTCTCCTCGAACGGGCAGAAGGGTTGATCGGCCAGGCCGTGATCGTCTTTGATGATGTCGATTCCGCCGAGGGCGAATTTGTAGGCCAGTTCGGCCATCTCGGCGGCTGTCATCCCCATTGGCTTCAAGGCGGTGCAGAGCAGAGGCCGATGTGGAACGCCGAGCCGCGCGCGAAGCCCGTCGCGCCCGAAGCGCGGGCCTCGGAACGAGCGCAGGAGGCTTTCGGGAAGTTCGAGTCGCTCGACGCGTATCCCCGGCTTGAGGCTGATGTTGCCGAAGATCACGTTGAGCAGTTGAGTCAACTCGCCGCCGACTGTCTCTCTCGCAAAACTGATCGCGGCCTCGAACACGCCCGACTCAATTTGACGCAACCAAGCGACGCGCCCGACGATTTGCCCTCGGATGTCGCCGGTCAGGAGGTCATCAGGCAATTCGACCGTCTGCTCGAGGCAGATGTCGGCGGCTTTGGCCCGCGCCTCTGCCTCCGTGCCGGTGAGGTGATAGACGACGGAGAAGCGTTCGCCTGAGAGGGTGATATGACTCGTCATGGCGCGGGATTATAAGGCGGAGGGGGAGGGTAGGCAATGGAGAACTCTACGAGAAAGATGTACGCCTCGCGGGCACAGATTACGCTTTCTAATTCACCGCAGAGTTCGCGGAGCGCGCAGACGCGCGGCGCAGTCTCGGCTTTTCTCCGCGTTCTTTGCGCTCTCTGCGGTAAAAGAAAAGCGCAGTTTATGGCCGCGCGCAGTATAGCCGGCCTTGAGGCGGTGGCGCGCTCCATTCTGCCTCAGTTGTCGCCGCCGCGTATTGGTCAGAATCTGAGTCTGGTGTAGAATGGTCGCCGGCGAGCCTCGTCGTAATACCAGTTGCCAGTTTTCAGTTACCCGTTCGCGTTTGCCTCTGAGGAGACCCCATGTCCAAGAAATACTCTGCCCCGCCGCCGATGGTCATTGACCCGAAGAAGAAATACACCGCCACATTCAAGACCGAAAAGGGTGATTTCGCCGTTGATTTGTTCGCCGACAAAGCCCCGAAGACGGTCAACAACTTCGTATTTCTCGCGCGCGATGATTTCTACGACGGCGTCACCTTCCATCGCGTCATTCGCGACTTCATGGCCCAGGCAGGCGATCCCACCGGCACGGGCACTGGCGGGCCGGGCTACAAATTCGCCGACGAATTTCACGCGTCGCTCAAGCACGATGGGCCGGGCATCCTCTCGATGGCCAATGCCGGGCCGAACACGAACGGCAGTCAGTTCTTCATCACTCACCGCGCCACGCCGCACCTCGACAACAAGCACACGGTTTTCGGCAGAGTCGCGCAGGGCTTGAATGTGCTGATGTCAATTCCCGAACGCGATCCGTCGCGCGCGGCCGCGCCGGGCACGAAAATCATCGCCATCGAGATCGGCGAGGCGTAGCGGCCGCGTGCCCGCACCAGCGTTCCGATGGCAGGTCTTCGCCAAGCGATCCACTGGCGCGCCTCAACAGGATCAGGCCGCTGCTTCGCCGGTTGTTGCGGCGACCGATGCCACTTGACTTGATAACAAATTCAAGTACACTCTGCCCCAACGTCGTCCAGCCTCCCTGACATTTCCACCTCTCTGATATGACCAACGCGCCGGCGAATTTGGGTGAACCCATCCTCCAGGCTCGCGGCCTTGCCAAATCCTTCCTCGGCCTGCAAGCCCTGCAGGATTTCTCGGCGAGCGTGCGTCCCGGCGAAATCCTCGGCATCATCGGCCCCAACGGCGCAGGCAAGACGACCTGCTTCAATCTCCTCACCGGCTTTCTCGCCCCGACGGCCGGCACAATCGAATTCAAAGGTCAGGACATCACCGGCGTGCCGCCCGACCGCATCGCCCGCATCGGCATCGCCCGCACTTTTCAAAACATTCGCGTGTTTGGCTCGCTGTCGGTAGCCGAAAATATCGAGGCCGCCGCGCAGATGCGCCATCACACCTCGCTGTGGGAGACATTGATCGGCGGGCCGGGATTCCGCCGGAGCGAGGCCGAGGTGAGGGCGCGCGCCCGCGAATACCTCGCCTTTTTCGACCTCACGCCGTACGCCGAGCGGCCGGCGGCCAGCCTGCCCTACGGTTTCCAGCGCCGGGTGGAGATTGCGCGGGCGATGGCAACGCGCCCGTCGCTGTTGCTGTTGGACGAACCGGCGGCCGGAATGAACCCGGCGGAGAGCGACGATCTCCACCAGCACATTCTCGACCTTCGAACGCGCTTCGGGCTGACCATCCTGCTGGTCGAACACGATATGCGTCTGGTGATGAATCTGTGCGAGCGCATCATTGTGCTGAACTACGGCGAGATCATCGCTCAGGGCAAACCCGAAGAGGTGCGCGCCGACCCGCAGGTGATCGCGGCTTATCTTGGAGAAGACCACTCGGCGGGAGGGGCCAGCGCCGCCCCAACCGGAGAGACCGGTGCTTGAGCTGCGGGACGTTGAGGTCTATTACGGCGGCATCCGCGCTCTTCGAAGCGTGTCGCTGACTGTCGGCGAGGGAGAGCTGGTGACACTGATTGGCTCAAACGGCGCGGGAAAGTCCACGACGCTCAAGACCATCTCCGGCCTCTTGCGCCCGAAGGCCGGCCACATCTCGTATCACGGCCAGCCGATCGATCGCCTCCCCGCGCACCAGATCGTCAGGCTGGGAATCTCGCACTGTCCCGAGGGACGGCGCATCTTCGGGCGTCTGACTGTTGAAGAGAATCTGCGGCTGGGCGCGGTTCAGCGGCGCGACGCGGCCGGCGTCCGCCAGGACCGCGAGCGCGTCTACGGACTTTTCCCCGTGTTGAGGGAGCGCGGCGCGCAGTCAGCCGGCACACTCTCCGGCGGCGAACAACAGATGCTCGCCATTGGCCGTGGGCTGATGGGCCGCCCGAAGTTGCTTTTGCTCGACGAGCCATCGCTCGGCCTCGCGCCCCTGCTGGTCACCGCCATCTTCGACACTATCCAGCAGTTGAAGCGATCGGGGACGACGATTCTGCTGGTGGAGCAAAATGCCCGTCTCGCCCTCGACGTGGCCGATCGCGGCTACGTGATGGAGACGGGCCGCATCACGCTCGAAGGCCCGGCGGCAAAACTGAAGCACAACCCTCAGGTCGAGCATACCTACCTGGGAACTTGAAATGGGCGGGCCGTGTAAGGCTTCGGCTTTGACAGTTTGGATTTTGGATTTATGACTATCGTCCTCTACGCCCTCCAGCAATTCGTCAATGCGTTGAGCATCGGCAGCCTGTACGCGCTGATGGCCGTGGGGCTGGCGATGGTGTTCGGCATCCTGCGGCTGATCAACTTCGCGCACGGCGACCTCATGATGATCGCGGCTTACTTTGCGGCGTTCGCCCTCTTTGCCAAAACGCCGTTGCCACTCGCGATTTTGCTGATGGTGGGCGGCACGGTCCTCGTCGGCCTCATCATGGAGCGCGCCGCCTACCGCCCCATTCGCGGCGCGCCCGATGTGGCGGCGCTGTTGACCTCATTTGCCGTCGGGCAGATTCTTCAGAACGGCACACTGCTCACGACGCGCCTGATGCAGAAGCCGGTGCAGATCGCCTTCCCGTCGCCGGAAATATTGAACGGCGTGTTCGCCTTCGGACAGATCACCGTGCCGCGCTTGAACGTCGTCAGCCTCGCCGCCGGTGTCATCCTGCTTGTCCTGCTGTCGCTGTTTGTCACGCGCACCGACCTCGGCCTCTCGATGCGCGCCGCCGCAGAGGACCTCGCTGCGGCGCAGTTGATGGGTATTGACATCAATCGGGTGATTGCCACCGCATTCGCCATTGGCTCGGGGCTGGCCGCGGTCGCCGCGCTCCTCTTCGCGGTGCAGGCCGGGCAGATCAATCCGTACCTCGGCTTCACGCCGGTGCTCAAAGCCTTCATCGCCGCCGTCATCGGCGGGTTCGGCAGTATCGCCGGCGCGATCGTCGGCGGCTACGTTCTCGGCGCGCTGGAAGTCGTGTTGACCGCCATCCCGGGCATCGGCGACATTCTGCCTCCGGGCATGGTCTCGCCGGCTGCGCAGGCGTTTCTCAAGCAGTGGCTGCCGTCTTCGCTCACCAGTTACCGCGATGCCTTCGTGTTCGTCGCGCTGATTCTCATGCTGTTGTTCCGCCCAAGCGGAATTCTGGGCCGGATTGAACGCGAGGAAATGAGATGAGTCTTACACCCGACCTGCGCCGCGCCGCCGGGCCGCTGGCCGCGATCCTCGGACTCGCGCTCGCGCTGACCATCGTTCAAGTCAGCGGCCTGGCCTTCTGGCAGGGGCTGTTGATCAACCTTGGCATCTTCTTGATTCTCGTCGTCAGCCTGAATCTCTCCAACGGCTTTACCGGCGTCTTTTCGCTCGGCCACGTCGGTTTCATGGCGCTCGGCGCGTATGGCTCGGCCCTGCTCACCCTGCCCCTGCGCGAGAAGCACGACTATCTCCCCAAACTGCCGGCGTGGCTCGCCGGACTTCACTTCGATTTTCACCTGGGCGCGTTCCCACTCGGATTTCTGGCGGCGACGATCGTCGCGGCGGTGGTGGTGTCGCTAGTCGCGCTATTGGTCGGGTTGGTGCTCATGCGTCTTTCCGGGCACTTCGTCGCCGTCGCCACCCTCGGCTTTCTCGTCATCGTCCGCGTCGTCCTGATCAACGCCGACGACCTCACACGTGGCTCTCGCACGTTCTCGAACGTGACGGCTTATACCGACTTGGGGTGGGTCTGGGCGTGGGCGCTCGTCACATTGTACGTCGTGTGGCGCATCAAGCGATCGCAGTTTGGCCGGGCGATGTTCGCCCAGCGCGAAGACCGATGGGCGGCGCAGTCCATCGGCATTGCGCTGATGCCGCCGCGCCTGTTGGCGTTCGTCGTCGGCGCGTTCTTCACCGCCGTCGCCGGATCGCTGTACGCGCACTTCATCACCTCGTTCTCGCCGAACGCATTCTATTTCGATTTGACGTTTCGCGTGATCACGATGCTGGTCGTGGGCGGGATGGGATCGGTGAGCGGGTCGGTCATCGGCGCAGTGCTGGTCATCGGTCTGGCCGAAGCCTTGCGCCGGATCGAAGACGTGACCTTGCTCTACGGCTTGAGTCAGATCATCCTGGCCGTTATCTTCATTCTCATCATCATCTTCCGGCGCGAGGGACTTCTCGGCCAGCGCGAGATCGCCCTCGACCGGCTTTTCATGAAGGGAGGTGAGGCAGAGTGATGTATGATGCGTGAAACGTGAAACGGGAAATGCAGATCGAAAACTGTAATTTGGAGGAGAAACGATCATGAAACGCACACTGTTTGCCTTCGTTGTGATTGCCAGCCTCGTTCTCGCCGCCTGCGGCGGGGGCGGAGGAGGCGGGGCGACCGGGCCGATCAAGATCGGCGGCGGCTTCGCCCTCACCGGCGACGAGTCGGCGCTCGACCTTCCAGCGGCGAACGGCGCGAAGTTGGCCGCCAAAGAGATCAACGCCGCCGGTGGCGTCCTGGGCCGCCAGATCGATCTGATCGTCCACGACATCCAATACAAAATGGACGTGACGGCGCAAGTCGCCAAGCAGTTCGTCGAGCATGACAAGGTCGTCGCCGTCATCGGCTTCACCGACACCGACTCGGTGCTGGCCGCCGGCCCGACGATTCAGAAAGCCGGCTTGCCGTTCATCACCGCGGGCGCGACCTCGCCCAAGATCCCGACCCAGGTCGGCGACATGATGTTCCTCGCCTGCTTCGGCGACAACGTGCAGGCGGCGGCCGGCGCGGAGTATTCGTTCAAGAACTTCGGCAAGAACGCCTATCTGCTGTGGGACAAGGGGGTGGAGTACACCACCCTGCTCGGCGGCTACTTCAAATCGCGCTTCACCGAACTCGGCGGCACGCTCGTCCTCGAAGACTCGTACGATGACAAGGCCACCGACTTCTCGGCGCAGATTGCGAAAGTGAAGGCTCTGCCGCAGCAGCCCGACTTCTACTACATCGCGGCCATGCCGTACAACATCGGGCCGGTGGTGAAGCAGTTCCGCGACGCCGGACTCAACGGGCCGATCGTCGGCGGCGACGGCTACGACACGCCCGACCTGGTGAGCGTTGCCGGCCCCGCTTCGGCGAACGTTTTCTTCACGACGCACGCGCTGATCGACGCCACGGGCGGTACCGAGGGCATCAAGAAATTCATCGCGGCCTACAACAAAGAATACGGCCACGATCCGGAGAACGCCTTCGCCGCTCTCGGCTACGACACGATGTATCTGATGGCCGACGCGATCAAGCGCGCCGGCTCGACCGACGCGGCGGCGGTCAAGAAGGCGCTCGAGGAAACAAACAAATACCCGGGCATCACCGGCTCAATCACCCTGACCGCGCAATCGCACGTGCCACAGAAGGGCGTGACGATCATCGCCGTCAAGGATCAGAAATTCACTTTGGGCGCGGAAGTTGTGCCGGACAAAGTGCCGGCGCCGTAGGCGCGGAACTCCCAACTCCCAAATCCCAAGGACCAAGTCCCGACCGCCAACATTGGGAATTTGATGTTTGAAGTTGGGAATTGGAAATTGGGATTTGGGATTTTTCAACCATGGACTCGATACTCGACTTCCTCGAATCCTCCCGCGCCTCCTTCCTCGCCGACTTGGCCGCGCTGGTCAATGTTGACTGCGGCACGTACAACAAGGCCGGCGTGGATTGGGTGGGGGAGTGGATCGGGGCGCGGTGCCACGAGTGGGGTTGGGAGGCTGAGCGCCTCCCGCAGACGGAGTACGGCGATTGCTGGATCGCACGACTGCGCGGCGACGGCGCTGGGCGGTTGATGCTCGTCGGCCACACCGACACGGTCTATCCCGACGGGACGGCGGCAGGACGGCCCATGCGATTCGACGGCCCGAAGATTCTCGGCCCCGGCACGTGCGACATGAAGGGCGGCCTGCTCGTTGGGATGTATGCCCTGCGCGCTCTGCAAAACACGGGCTTCCGGAATTTTTCAGAACTTGTCTTTTTCTTCAATAGCGAGGAGGAAGTCGGCTCGCCCGTATCTCGGCCATTGTATTCGCCCGTGGTCCGTGAAATGGACGCGGCGCTGGTGCTCGAATCGGCGCGGGCGAACGGCGACATCGTCAGCGCGCGGAAAGGGGTGGGGGAATACACGCTGCGGGTGAAAGGCAAGGCCGCGCACGCCGGCGTCGAACCGGAGAAGGGCGCGAGCGCGGTGCTCGAACTTGCCCATCGAATCGTCGCGCTCCATGCGTTGAACAGCATCGCGCCCGGCGTGACGCTGAATGCCGGGGTGATTGGGGGCGCAACGCGGCCCAACGTCGTGCCGGAGGAAGCCTGGGTCACGGTGGACGTTCGCGCGGTCGATCCGGCGGGAGCCGAAGCGATCTCCGCCGCGCTGGCGGAGTTGGCTGCTCGGGCTTCAACCGTGCCGCGAACCCAAGTTGAGATCGCCGGCTACTTCGGCCACGCCCCGATGGCCAAGACGCCCGCCGTTGCGCTCTTGGCGAAGTGGGCGAAGGAAGCCGCGAGAGATTTGGGATTTGAGATGGGCGATGCGGCGACGGGCGGCGCGTCGGACGCGAACGCGATTGCCGGACTCGGCGTCCCAGTTCTCGACGGCCTCGGCCCGGTGGGCGGACTCGATCACAGCCCCGACGAATACATCGAGGCCGACAGCCTTGCGCCGCGCACCGCCTTGTTGGCGGGATCGATACGGGGGATTCTGGAGAGGCGGGAGAAGTTGGCCGAGGTGAGGTGAGGAGACAGACACACTCACCTCCGTGACCAGGGAGAAGCATATGCCACCATCTCGATCGTACATTTCCACCAATACCGCCGAACGCGAACGCCTGCGCGCCCGCGTGTCTCGAATCGGTGACGATGAAATTGAGCATTTTCTGAAAACAAAATAGACTCTCCTGCAAAAACTAACCGCAGAGCACGCCGACAGCGCAGAGTCCTGGATGAATCTCCGCGTACTCCGCGATCTCTGCGGTGAAACTGCCTTATTGCAGTGGACTAAAAATGGCAACCGGAGGACACCATGCCCGCTCGTAAACCGCCCGCTCGCACCACCGACCCCTTTTCCGCGCTCGAATACCAGATGGCGGCCAACAAAATCGAATTCATTCGTTTTGAACAGAGCGACACGCACGGCATCAACCGCTCGAAGACCGTGCCCGCGCGCCACTTCCGCCATTTCGCCGAGAACGGCCTCAACTTCCTCCTTGGCCAGCTCGGCCTCGACGTGCAGGCCGGCGTGGCGATGGGCACCGGTTACCTCGAGTCGCACGGCTTCCCCGACTCGCGCATCCGTCCCGACCTTGACACGTTCGTCGTCCTGCCCTGGGCCGACAGCACCGCGCGCATTCTTTGCCATCCTTATTACCTCGACGGCCGGCCGGCAATGGCCGCGCCGCGCACCCTGGTCAGGACGCTGTTGGGCGAGCTGGAGGAGATGGGCTACGGCGTCTTCAGCGGCTTCGAGTACGAGTTCTATCTCGTCAACCGCGAGACGCGCCAGCCGCCGTTCCCCGGCATTCAGATATTCGCCACCCTGCGCAACAGTTTCGACGAAGGCCTCGTCTATCAAATCCTGCGCGGCATGGGCGACGCCGGGGTGGACATTATCACCTCCAACGCCGAGTACGGCCCCGGCCAGATGGAGATCAACTTCGCCCCGGCCTCCGGCATCGCCGCCGCCGATCACGCCTTCACGTTCAAGAACGGCGTGAAAGAGATCGCGCAAAAGAACAGCTACATGGCCTCGTTCATGACCAAGCCCTACGCCGACCAGTCGGCCAGTGGCTGTCACTACCATCACAGCCTCGTCGATCTCCAGTCCGGCAAAAACGCCTTCTCGAATCCCGACAAGCCGACGGAACTGAACGAAGCCGGCCGTTGGTGGATCGGCGGGCAGATTCTTCACGCGCCGGCCGTCTGCGCTCTCGCCTCGCCGACGGTCAACTGCTACAAGCGCTACAAGATGTGGAGTTTCGCGCCGACCAACGCGACGTGGGGAGTCGAGAATCGCACGACCGGACTTCGCATCAAGGGATTGGAAGGCGAGGGGGCGCACATCGAGAACCGCACCCCCGGCGCGGCCTCGAACCCGTATCTCGTGATGGCGGCCTGCCTCGCCGCCGGAATGGATGGCCTGAAGAACGAGATCGAGCCGCCCGCCGAAACGCAGGGCATCGCCTACGGCCTCGCCGGCGTCGCCGATCTCCCCGCGCGACTCGAAAAGGCGCTCGACGCGCTCCAAGCCGACCAGGCGATGTGCGAGGCACTCGGCGCGGAGTTCATTCAACTCTTCACCGCCGTCAAGCGCCACGAGATAGCCAAAGCCGAAAAGGGTTGCGCGAACTTCACCGCCGACGACTTCAACGACCGCGTTGACCCGTGGGAAGTGAGTGAGTATTTCGAATTTCTATGATGGCTCAACGCGAAGGCACGAAGACTCAATGACACGAAGCCGATTCCCTGATTCCTTTGTGTCCTCGTGTCCCGATGCCTTTGTGTTGGAGAACCAAACTCGCAAGAGGACTGCCTATGCCCCCCAAACAACCTGCCCGCGCCGTCTCGCCCACCGACCGCGTGACGGCGGCCTTTCGCAAAGCCGGCGTGCGCCTCGTGCGCTTCCTTTACACTGACAACGGCGGTGTGACGCGCGGCAAAGCGACTCACATCGAAGGCTTGCCGCATCGCATGACCGACGGCATCGGCCTGACCCTGGCGATGCAAGCCATGAACATGCTCGACCAACTCGCTCCGGTGGAGGGGATGGGGCCGGTCGGCGAGATTCGCCTCGTGCCCGACCCCGAAACGCGCAAAGTCTTGCCCTATGCACCCCACTCGGCGGCGATGACGGTGGACATGATGAAGCTCGACGGGACGCCGTGGGAGGCCTGCCCCCGATTTTTCCTCAAACGACAGATCGCCGCTTGTGCTGATTCCGGCTTCACGGCGCAAGCCGCCTTTGAATGCGAATTCACCCTCGCGACGCGCCAGGCGGACGGCACGTTCGTGCCGCTGGACGAGAGCCTGTGCTTCTCGTCGGTCGGCATGACCACAGCGGCACAGGTGATAGACGACATCGTGGCCGCGCTGGAGGCGCAGGACATTCAGGTCGATCAATATTACGCGGAACTCGGCCACGGCCAGCAGGAGCTTCCTATCCGGCACGCGCCGGCGCTCGCCGCCGCCGACCGCCAGGTCTTCTTTCGCGAGACGGTGCGTAACGTGGCCTACAATCACGGATTGTACGCCTCGCTGGCGCCCAAGCCTTTCCCCGATCAAGCCGGCAACGGCGCGCACATTCACTTCAGCCTGTGGGACAAGACCGGCCGTCGCAACGTGATGCACGATCCCGGCGACGCCTACGGCCTCAGCGGACTAGGCTACAGCTTTATCGCCGGTGTTTTGGATCACCTGCCCGCGCTGTTAGCTCTGACCTGCCCGACCTTCAACTCGTATCGCCGGCTTCAGCCGCACTTTTGGAGTTCGGCTTATACGGCGTGGGGGCCTGACAACCGCGAGGGCGCGATTCGTGTCCCCTCGCAATTCAAATCCGATCGCGCCGGTTCGACGAACGCCGAACTCAAATCCGCCGACTCGTCGTCGAATCCGTATCTGGCGCTGGGCGGCCTCCTCGCCGCCGGGTTGGACGGCGTGAAGCGCGGCCTCACTCCCGGCGAGGCGACGATGATCGACCCTGGCAATTACACCGACGAGGAGCGCGCCGCGCGCGGCATCCAGCGCTTCCCGACAACGCTCAAAGAGGCGTTGAACAATCTTGAGAGAGATCGGGCGCTGATGGACGCCCTCGGCCCACTGCTGTCACGTTCGTTCCTTGCCGTCAAACGGCTGGAGTGGGAGTCGTTCAGCAAAGAGGATGTGACGTTCGAGGTCAAGCATCATTTCTGGAAATTCT